>JAITLA010000132.1 GCA_031278145.1 Eubacteriales Family XIII. Incertae Sedis bacterium | reverse complement strand
GTCCACTCCAAAGAGCCTTGGCGATGCGGATCGCGAGGAACATGACCGATTAGTAACACCGCAAAGCACCCGAAATAGACAAAAACATCCTTGCGAGTTCAAGGCACTACTTTCCACTTTTTGTATTATAACAAAACTATTTGAACATGTAAAGGGAATTTTCGATAAAGACACAGCGGGGACGGTTCTTTTGTGTTGCAAATCGAATAATCGTGCCGTATAATACAAATATAACGAGAAAACCAAGACAAGAAAGCGGCACGGGCGTTTATCACGTGATGCTGCGCGGAATCAACCGGCAGAACATCTTCGAGGAAAAATCCGATTGCGCACGGTTTCTCGAAACACCGGCCGAATGTGGCACAAAAGAACCGTCCCCCTGTGTTTCAGTTTCCGGTTCAATCCACGCAATTTTCGCGCAACGCTTGATTCCGGCGGGCGCGTTTGGTAGAATAGACACAAGGCGTATCCCTTGCCGGGAGGCAAGGGATGGTTGTGTTTGTTCGAAGCGGCAAGGGGATGAGGGGATGAGGGGGCGCGGATGCAGGCTGTAAGCTTTGAATTGATCAAGAAGGCGGCGCGCGGCGACGCGCGCCGCGGCCGGCTCACAACGCCGCACGGCGTCGTCGAAACGCCGGCCTTTATGCCCGTGGGCACGGCCGCGACCGTGAAGGCCGCGCTGCCGGAGCAGGTGGCGGAGAGCGGTGCGGAGATCGTGCTTTCCAACACCTATCACCTGTACCTGCGTCCGGGCGCGGAGATCGTGCGCGCGGCGGGCGGCATTCACGCCTTCATGAACTGGAAGCGCGCCGTGTTGACGGACAGCGGCGGCTTTCAGGTGTTCAGCTTGGGTTCGCTCCGCAAGATCACGGAGGAGGGCGTCACGTTTCGCTCCCATATAGACGGCTCGACCCACATGCTGTCGCCGGAGGGCTCCGTCGCGATACAGAACGCGCTCGGCGCCGATATCATCATGGCCTTTGACGAGTGCGCGCCCTATCCCGCGGACCGCGCCTATATCGAGCAATCGCTCGCGCGCACGACGCGCTGGCTCGCGCGCTGCAAGGCGGCCCACAGGGCCACCGATACGCAGGCCCTGTTCGGCATCATGCAGGGCGGCGTCTACGCGGATCTGCGCGTGCGGAGCGCGAAGGAGATTGCGGAGATGGACCTTCCGGGCTACGCCATAGGCGGCCTGAGCGTCGGCGAGCCCAAGCCCTTGATGTATGAGATGCTCGAGGCCTCCGTTCCCCTCCTGCCCGAGCAAAAGCCGCGATATCTGATGGGCGTGGGCAGCCCCGATTGCCTGTTTGAGGCCGTGGAGCGCGGTGTGGACATGTTCGACTGCGTGCTGCCCACGAGGGTGGCGCGCAACGGGCGGGCGCTCACCTCGCAGGGGAACATCAACATCAAGAACGCGCGCTTTGCGCGGGATTTCTCGGCTCTCGATCCCGCGTGCGGCTGCTATACCTGCCGAAACCACTCCAGAGCGTATCTGCGGCATCTGTTCAAGGCGGGGGAGATCCTATCGTCCGTGCTGCTCACGCTGCACAACCTCGCGTTCCTGCAGGATCTGATGCGCGGCATGCGCCGCGCGATAGAGGCGGATCGCCTCGCGGAGTACAAGAACGATTGCGCGCGCATCTGCGGTTACGACGCAGATACTTCAAGCAAAACCACGCAAACGCCACGATAATTTTATCCGAAAAGGAGTGTATTGACGGAACATGCCCATCTTAGTGCAACAAGGTCTGCCGGCCTACAGGATACTGAAAGAAGAAAACGTGTTCGTGATGTACAAGGACAGGGCGGAACGGCAGGACATCCGTCCGCTCAGCATCGCGATTGTGAATCTCATGCCCACGAAGGAGATCACGGAAACGCAGCTGATCCGCATGCTGGCCAACACGCCGCTTCAGGTCGATCTGCATCTGCTGACGATGGATTCACATGAACCCGCGCACGTGGATCGGCGGCATATGGAAACCTTCTACAAGACCTACGACGAGATCAAGAATCGCCGCTTCGACGGCATGATCATCACGGGCGCGCCCGTCGAGTTTCTGCCCTTCGAGGAGGTGGATTACTGGAAGGAGCTGTCGGAGATCATGGACTACGCGAAGCGGAACGTGTTCAGCGTCATGCACATCTGCTGGGGCGCGCAGGCCGGGCTGTATCACCACTTCGGCATCGACAAGCATGTTGCGCCCGCGAAGATCTCAGGCGTGTTCCGGCATACGCTGAGCAAGAGCCGCTCCGAGCTGACGCGCGGCTTCGACGAGGCGTTTTACGCCCCGCATTCGCGCAATACGCAGATATCGAAGGCGGACGTGCAGAGGGTTCCCGCACTCGAGATCCTCGCGGAATCCGAGGAAGCGGGCCTGCACATCATCGCCACTGCGAACAATCGCCTGGTGTTCGTGCAGGGCCACAACGAATACGACAGGGACACGCTGCGGCACGAATACGAACGGGATATCGCGAAGGGGCTGCACCCGGCGGTTCCCGTGAATTATTTCGAGAACGACGATCCAAAGGAACGCGTCATCGTGCGGTGGAGCTGCCACGGCAATCTGTTTTTCGCGAATTGGCTGAATTTCGTGTATCAGGAAACGCCCTACGCGCTCGCGGATCTCGACAGGATGTACGTGGAGTACGCGCGCGCATGAGGCCCGCGACGGATGCGCCCTCCCGCGGCGCGGCGGTTTCGGATGCGGGGAGTTTCTGCGTGCACGCGGACTGCGGCGGCTGCCGTTACCGCGATATCCCCTATGCGGAGCAGCTTGCGATCAAGGACGCCGCGTTTCGGCGGGCGCTCGACGAGAGGGGCCTTTGCGCGGAGGAATTGCTCGCGATTGCGGGCAGCCCGCGCCCGCTCGCCTACCGGAACAAGATGGAGTACAGCTTCGGGGACGAAAGCAAGGGCGGCCCGCTGACGCTCGGCATGCACAAGCGGAAGCGCTTCATGTCGGTGATCACGACGGACCGCTGCCGGCTCGTGGACGACGATTTCAACCGCGTGCTCGCCGCCACCCTGCGCTTTGCGCGGGAAATGGGCTACGCCGCTTACAACAAGAAGACGCACCGGGGCCTGCTGCGCAATCTCGTGGTCCGGAAGGGCGTGTACACGGGGCAGCTCCTGATCAACCTCGTCACCTCGTCGCAGGGCGACATCGACGAGCGGGCTCTGACGGAGGCGCTGCTTTCGCTCGCGCTCGAGAGCCGCGTGGTGGGTGTGCTGCACAGCATCAACGACAATCCGGCCGATTTCGTGCGCGGCGAGGAACAGCGTCTGCTCTTTGGGAACAACCATTACACGGAGAAAATGATGGGACTGTCGTTCAAGGTCAGCGCGTTTTCCTTCTTCCAGACCAACGTGGAGGCCGCCGCCGCGCTGTGCGAAACCGCGCTGTCGTGGATACCGGACATCGCCGAGAGGACCGTGTTCGATCTCTACTGCGGCGCGGGGACCCTTGCCCAAGCCGCGGCGGCGCGCGGGGCCGGCCGCGCGGTCGGCATAGAGATCGTGCCCGAAGCCGTGGCCGCCGCGCGGGAGAACGCGGCGCTGAACGGCCTGACGAATTGCCGCTTTCTGGAGGGGGATGTGCGCACGGCGCTCGAAGAGCTCACGGAGCGGCCGGACGTGATCCTGCTCGATCCGCCGCGCGCCGGCCTGCATCCGAAGGCCCTGCAACGGATACTCGATTGCCGCGCGCGGACCCTCGTCTATATCTCGTGCAATCCGAACAGCCTGGCGGACAATCTGGCGGCCATGCGGGAGCGCTACAGGCTGAAGCGCATCCGGGCCTTCGACAACTTCCCCTTCACGGCGCACACGGAAGCCGCGGCGCTGCTGGAGGCCCTGTGAGCGGCGGGCGCGCGCGGCGCGCGGGAAGCGGCGGCGGACGCGTGGCGATCTTGGATGAGCTGCGCGGCCTCGCGATTGTCAATATGGTCGCCTACCACGTCTGCTATGACCTCGTCTATCTCCACGGCTTCGATCTGCCTTGGTTTCACGGGTTTGCGGCCGGCGTGTGGCAGGAATGCATCTGCGTGTCCTTCCTGTTCATCGCGGGCGTCTGCACCAAGCTTTCGAGGCGCCCCTTCGTGCGGGCTTTCAAGATCTGCGCCTGCGCGCTCCTGATCACGGCGGTCACGCTCTACGCCTATCCCGATCAGCGGATCGTGTTCGGCATCCTGCACTGTATCGGCGCGTCCATGCTCCTGTATGCCCTGTGCGGACGCTTCTTTCGCGGGCTTTTGCCGCCCTTGGGCTTTGTCTTGGCGCTGCTTCTCGCCCTGGGCACGCGGGACGTCACGCGCGGCGTCTTGGGCTTCGGACCCCTCTCTGCGGAGCTGCCGGACTTCCTCTACGAAACGACGTGGCTCTTCCCCTTTGGCTTCAGAAACGCGCGTTTCTTTTCGGCGGACTATTTTCCGCTGTTTCCCTACCTCTTCGTGTTCCTCGCCGGCAGCGCGGCGGGCGCGCTCGTGAAGCGCCTTCCGCTCGCCGCGCGGCGGGTGCACGTGCGGCCCTTGGCCTACCTCGGCAGGCACAGCCTGATCGTCTACCTTCTGCACCAGCCGGCGGCGATTGCGCTGCTCGGGCTGCTGCTTTGACCGATCCGAAAGGAGATTTACGAAATGAACAAGCCCATATTGGTCGTTATGGCTGCGGGCATGGGCAGCCGCTACGGCGGCCTGAAGCAACTGGAGCCCGTGGGCCCGCGCGGCGAGATCCTCATGGATTATTCGATATACGACGCCCTGAAGGCCGGCTTTGCGCGGCTGATCTGCATCATCAAGCGCGAGATGAAGGAAGATTTTGACGCGCTCGTTTTGAACAAGCTGCGCGCGCGCATCGAAACGGTCTGCGCGTTTCAAGCCATGGACGCGCTGCCTGCGGGCTTTTTTGTGCCTGCGGGCAGGATCAAGCCTTGGGGCACCGCACAGGCCGTGCTCGCCGCAAGGGAGCACATAGACGCGCCCTTCCTCGTGATCAACTCCGACGACTACTACGGCCCCGCCGCCTTCAAAACGGCCTTCGATTGGCTGTCCGCCCCGCGCCCCGCCGCAGGGAAGCTGCGCTACGGCATGGTCGGCTACCGCGCCGAAAACACGCTGACGGAGCACGGCGCCGTGACGCGCGGCGTCTGCGAGGCCGACGCGCGCGGCTTTTTGACGCGCATCACCGAACGCGCGGGGCTCGAGGCCTGTGAGGCCGGCGCGCGCTTCCCCTCGGAGGACGGGAACGCGTGGACGGAGATCCGCGGGGACAGCCTCGTTTCGATGAACTTCTGGTGCTTAGACCCCGGCTTCACGGAGCTGGCCGCGCGCGACTTCCCGCGCTTCCTCGCGGAGCATCTGCCCACCAATCCCGAGAAGTGCGAATACCTGCTGCCGGCGGAGATAGACGCCCAGATACGGCGCGGCGAGGCGGAGGTCGAAATCCTGATGAGCGCGGACAGGTGGTACGGCGTCACTTACCGGGAGGACAAGGCGCGCGTGGCGGAGGCCATGCGCGAAAAGCATGAGGCGGGCCTGTACCCGACGCCGCTGTGGACATGAACGCGGAAAAGCGGCACATCTTTCTCATGGGGGAGCGGGGCGTGGGAAAATCCACCGCGATCCGCGCGCTCACGGGCCGGCTCCTATCCCGCGGCGTGACTTGCGGCGGCTTCGAAACCACGGCGGGTCCCGAAACGGCGCCGGGGCGGGACGCCGTGTACATGCTGCCCTACCGCGCGGACGCGGAGGCCCGAACGCTTTCCGAGGATCGCATCGTCGCGACGCGGGACAGGATCGGGTCGCGATACGAAAGCCGGCCGGCGGTTTTCGACGCGCTGGGCGCGGATTTCCTGCGGCGCGCCGCGCACTGTGATCTGATCGTCATGGACGAGCTCGGCTTCATGGAGGCCGAGGCCCACATCTTCCAAGACGCGGTCCTGTCCCTGCTCGACGGCGCGCGGTCGGTGCTGGGCGTGGTCAAGCCGCCGTCCGCGTCGAAGGGCCTCGCCTTTCCGGAAAGGGTGCGCACGCATCCCGCGGTGCTGCTGTTCCCGCTGACGCGCGAAAACAGGGACGCGGCGCCCGCGCGCCTGTGGTCCCTGCTCGCGCCGCGCTTGAATGCTTTTGATTGAAGTGGGGGGGGATTGATCCGGTTGCCGGATCCGTTGCTTCGATTTTCCCCAATTTCGTCCGGATCGGGTTCTGCCGGCCTAGTTGCCTTTTTGCCCCGAAGCTCCGCTTCGGCAGGCAAAACGGACAGCGGAGGTGGCTCCCGCAGCGTACTCGAAGTTACGTGAGGAAGCCAACACTCGGCTTCGCCTCGTTCCTCCGGTCGTTTATGCCCGGAGCGCAGCGAACGGGTGCTCCGCTCACTTCGCTGTCCGTTTTTCCATTGCGGCTGAAGCCGCGGAAAAAAGGCAATATAGGCCGTCAGGTTCCGTGATGGGCGAAATTTGCGCGGGGTTTGAATAGTAACCGGCTTGCGTTAAAGCAACGGGACGCTCCGTAAAGCATCCCGTCGGGGGTGTGCGTGTTTTCGACCGCAAAGCAATTCCGCGAGAATGGCTGAGGTGGCCCCTTCCGCAGCGGCTCACGCAGCAAGCGCAACCGTCCGAATATGCCGCAAATGGGCGCGCGCCATGATCTTGGCGGCATCGGATCGGATCGTCCGAGGCGCCCTTTGCGCCATGGCTCTTTTCATCAGTAATTCGTCGCCCTTATTTGGAAGTACGCCTGCGGGTGCCTGCATACGGGACACATGGCAAAGGCCTTCTTGCCCTTGTATACGTGCCCGCAGTTCGAGCAGATCCACTCCACCTCCTCCTCGCGTTCGAAGACCTTGTTTTCCTCGATATTCTTCTTCAGTTGCCGATAGCGTTCCTCGTGGTGTTTTTCGATGGCACCGACCGCCTTGAAGCGCGCGGCGATGTCGAGGAAGCCCTCTTCCTCGGCCTCCTTCGCCATGCGCGCGTACATGTCCGTCCACTCGAAGTTCTCACCGCTCGCGGCGTCTTCGAGGTTTTCCGTCGTGCTCCCTATGCCGTGGAAGAGCTTGAACCACAGCTCGGCGTGCTCCTTCTCGTTCGCGGCGGTTTCCTCAAAGATGGTCGCGATCTGCACGTAGCCGTCCTTTCGCGCTTGGGACGCATAGTAGGTGTACTTGTTCCTCGCCTGCGATTCGCCGGCAAATGCCTCCATCAGATTCGCGTGGGTCTTTGTTCCTTTCAATTCCGGCATTTTTCAATCCTCCTCAACTTACTATTGAAAACTTGCAAAACTATCAAACAACACAAAAACGATCTCTTGGAATCCTTCGCGCGTCCGCGCCTTACCCGAATATGCTGCCGCCGATGAATTCCCGCAGTATCGAATTGTTCACAATGGCGCCGTCATCCTCGATAATCTTGAAGAATTGCAGAAAACGCTTCAGGCGATAGGCCTCGCTGTATTCCTCCTCCGTTTCCGCAATGGCGCCGAGCAGAGGCATCGCGTATTTTTTCAGCACGGCGAGCTCATAGATGTGCGCGGAATTGAACAGCACGTCCGCCTCCCCGCTGAAGGGGAAGATGTTCTTGTCCTCGCCGGCGCGGACCGACGGCCAGGTCGCAATCGTCCGCTTGGCGTCGATGCCACGGGATCGGGCGTCCCGCACCATGCGGCGCAGGAGCCTTACGTCCGTCGTCGGTATGCGGTTGTGCTCGTCGATGTTCAGCGCCGTCAGGGGGCTGATGTATATCTTGAATTTCTCCCTGTCGTCGATGCCCTCCGTCAGCTGCCCGTTCAAGCCGTGTATGCCCTCTATGACGATGATCTGTCCGGGCTTGCCCTTCGTGACGCGTTCGCCGAAGTGTTTTCGGCCCTCGTGGAAGTCGTAACGCGGGATGTCCGCCGTTTCGCCACGCAGCAGCGCGTTCATATGCTCGTTGAACAACTCCGCGTCGAGCGCCGTGATGTCCTCGAAGTTCTTTTCGCCGAAGGCGTCCACGGGGCAGTCCGCGCGGTCCAGAAAGTAGTCGTCCGTGCCGAGCAGGAGCGGATCGCGGCCTATGACCTTAAGCTGTATGCAGAGCCTGCGCGCGAAGGTCGTCTTGCCCGAAGAGGACGGCCCCGCAATCAGGATCAGGCGTTTGTTTTCCCTCGCGACGCGATCCGCAATGCCGGCGATGCTCTTCTCGTGCAGGGCTTCCGAAAGCTGTATCATCTCGACGGCGCGGTCGCCAAAGACGCGTTCGTTCAAGTCCGCAGCCAACGATATGCCCAAGAGCTCGCCCCAGCGGTTCGCCTCGCCAAAGGCGCCGTAGAGCTTCTTTTCGTCCGTATAGGGCGGGATTTCGTCGGGCTTTGCGGGATGCGGAAAGCGCAGCAGCACGCCGTTTCGGTACGCGCGAAGCTCAAAATGATCGAGGTAGCCCGTGGACGGCAGCATCTGTCCGTAGAAATAATTCCGAAAGCCATCCAGCGCGTAGAATGCAACCCATTCGAAGTCCGCAGCGCCTTCGAGCAGCCGGATCTTGCCCGCGCTGCCGTCCTCGCGCAGATGCGCGAGGGCCGTTTCCCTGTCCACGATCTCCTTGACGAAGGGAAGATCGGCCGCGACGAGTTCCCGCATGCGCAGGTCGAGGGCCCGCAGCTCCGAGCCGTCCGGCCTTGTCGCGCGCCGGATCATCGTGTAGATGCCCTTGTTCAGCGAATTGCCGAGGAATACGTCCACCCGCCCGAAAACGTCCCGTATGGCTTTGAGGTAGAGCAGGGACAGGCTCCGCTGGTACATCAGGTTCACCGCGTTCACGCGCATGTCGAGCAGCGTGATGTCCTCGGGCGCGTCTATCGTCTTGTTCAGCTCGCGAATCTGACGGTTCACCTTCGCCGCCAGTATGCGATAAGGCAGCTTGGGCCGGTACACGGCCGCCAGCTCGGACAGCGGGGTGCCTCTTTTCACGGAGATCTTCTCGAACGGCGCCCGCGGGTCCGTCCGCAATCTTACCTTTATTTCATCCATGCCACACCCTCCCCGTCAAATGCTCCGCGCACGCCGCACGGACCGCCTGTTATTTATTATACAGCCTAAACGGGAAATTGTCAGGTGTTTTTTGCAATCCGCCGCAATCCGCGATAAGGAGCTCGCGGAAAAATTTTAATGGACAAATTCCCGCACATGTCTTATAATATATTTGCGACGGGGCGTTGCGCCCCTTTTGCGGGGTTCTCGCCGCAAAACATTGTGTCCCGCTGGTCAAGTGGTCAAGATGTCGCCCTCTCACGGCGGAGTCCGGGGTTCGACTCCCCGGCGGGATACCAAAAAGCCCGTTGAAATTTCAACGATTTCAACGGGCTTTTCCTTTGTCGTCCACCTGCCCTCGATTTTGGCTCCACCCAACATCGAACCGATATCTTGGACCGGCTGAAAACGTAAATACGGTGGTACGGGTGCTCCCTATCGCCTCACAACCCGCATGGCGGCGGAAACGCACCGCTCTTTCGGTATGAAACAAAACTTGATCGAACGGTTTTTCGATTTTTAAGCGCTTGATGGCTTCCTCTTTGGCGTAGACGTTGTTTTCATGGAATTGCACGACCGTGTATACCGTGTTGTGTCACAAATCTATCATACCCAACCGACGCGAAGTTACTATTCAAACCCCACGCAAATTTCGCCCATCACGGTCAACTCCAACCGGCTGAAGCCAGGGAGTTGTCGAGTGGCGCCTTCCGGCCATTTACTGCGTAAATGGGGATAGGCGCGCATCGGAACCTGACGGCCTATATTGCCTTTTTTCCGCGGCTTCAGCCGCAATGGAAAAACGGACAGCGAAGTGAGCGGAGCGACCGGAGGAACGAGGCGAAGCCGAGTGTTGGCTTCCTCA
>JAITLA010000055.1 GCA_031278145.1 Eubacteriales Family XIII. Incertae Sedis bacterium | reverse complement strand
CGCGAAGGCCGACGGAGGCGCGCATGGGCGAATTCAAGATCCTATCCGACTACAATATGACGGGCGACCAGCCGCAGGCGGTCGATCTGCTCGCAAGCGGCCTCGCGCGCGGCCAAAAGCATCTGACCCTGCTCGGCGTCACGGGCTCCGGCAAGACCTTTACGATGGCGAACGTGATCGAGCGCCTGCGGAGGCCCACGCTCGTCATTTCCCACAACAAGACGCTCGCGGCCCAGCTTCACGGGGAATTCAAGGAGTTCTTTCCGGAAAACGCCGTGGAATACTTCGTGAGCTATTACGATTACTACCAGCCGGAGGCCTATGTGCCGTCCACGGACACTTATATAGAGAAGGATTCCGACATCAACGACGAGATCGACAAGCTGCGCCACTCGGCGACGGCGGCCCTCTCGGAACGGCGCGACGTGATCATCGTGGCCAGCGTTTCGTGCATATACGGCATCGGCAGCCCCGTGGATTACGAGAATCACGTGCTCTCGCTGCGGCCCGGCATGGAGAAGAGCCGGCACGAGATATTGCGCAAGCTCGTGGACAACCAGTACACGCGCAACGACGCGGGCTTCGCGCGCGGCAATTTCAGGGTGCGCGGCGACGTGGTGGACATCTTTCCCGTGGGCGGCGACAGCGCCGTCCGCGTTGAACTCTTCGGCGACGAGATCGAGGCCATCAAGGAGATCAATCCGCTGACGGGGGAGATTACGGCGGTCCGCAAGCACATCTCCGTATTCCCCGCCTCGCATTACGTCACCTCGCGGGAGAAGCTGGACAGGGCCATCGTATCCGTGGAGGAGGAGCTTGCGGAGCGCATCGCGTATTTTCAATCCGAGGGCAAGCTGCTTGAGGCGCAGCGCATAGAACAGCGCACGCGCTTCGACATCGAGATGCTGCGCGAGATCGGCAGCTGCAAGGGCATCGAGAACTATTCGCGGCATATCAACGGGCTGCCGGCGGGCAGCAGACCCTACACGCTCATAGACTATTTCCCGGAAGACTTCCTGATCATCCTGGACGAATCCCATGTGATGCTGCCGCAGCTGCGGGCCATGTACGCGGGCGACCGGTCGCGCAAGACCGCGCTCGTGGACTACGGCTTCAGGCTCCCCTCCGCGCTCGACAATAGGCCGCTCACCTTCTCCGAGTTTGAGGAGATCGTGAATCAGATCGTCTACGTCAGCGCGACGCCCGCCGCCTACGAAACGGAGCACAGCGGCGGCGTCAGCGCGGAGCAGGTCATCCGGCCGACGGGCCTGCTCGATCCCGTGATCGAGATCCGCAAGACGGAGGGGCAGATAGACGATCTGATCGACGCGATCAACACGGTGACGGCGCGGGGCGAGAAGGTGCTCGTCACCACGCTGACGAAGAAGATGGCCGAGAGCCTCACGGACTATCTTAAAAACGTAAACATACGCGTGCGCTATCTCCATTCGGAGGTGGAAACGCTCGAACGCATGGAAATCCTGCGGGATCTGCGGCTCGGCGTGTTCGATGTCCTGGTGGGCATCAACCTGCTGCGTGAGGGGCTGGACCTGCCGGAGGTGTCGCTCGTCGCGATCCTCGACGCGGACAAGGAGGGTTTTCTGCGCACGGAAACCTCGCTGATCCAGACGATAGGCCGCGCCGCGCGGCACGAGCGCGGCAAGGTGATCCTGTACGCCGACAGGGAGAGCGAGGCCATGAAGCGGGCTGTTTTCGAAACCGACAGGCGGCGGCGCATACAGCGGGAATACAACGAGAAGCACGGCATTACGCCGCGCAGCGTTCAAAAGGGCATACGCGCGGTGATAGAGGCCACGCACGTGGCGGAGGAACCCGGCGCCGCGTATGTGTATGAGAAGAGCGTCCTAGAAATGACGGCGAAGGAACGGGCGGATCACGTCAAGCAGCTGGAACGGGAGATGAAGGAAGCGGCCGCGAACCTAGCCTTCGAGCGCGCGGCGCTGCTGCGCGACCGGATATTCGAGCTGAAGCTGCGCTGACCGGGGCTGCGGGCGGCGCGTCGCAGCCCCTCTCCGGGCCCACTCCGCCCAATTTGCCGGCAACAACCCGTCTACGCCCGCAGAATGCTTGCCAATCATCAAAGACGCTGAAAAGACATTGGATGTTCTCGTCTACCACGTTCACCGGCTTGAGGGTGTTTTCAGCGAGGTCATGTATGCGTTTCTCGTGGTGAGCCGGCGCAAGGAGGAATGGGAGATGGCTCGAAAAATGGCTGCGGAAGGATTGCCGGATTGCGTTGCGCCGGTCTTGGGTTACGGCGACTTTGAGTATTCCTCGCTCCCCGTCGAACAGGTATGGGGATGTCTGATGAGAACCAATTGAGCGAACTCGCTCAATTGGAATGGACCGCCGCGCTACGCGCATATTATTTTTTCGATCTTATAATCTTTGTCTTTGTCGAATGTCCACAGTTCCACACCGGCCGCCTTGGCCGCCGCTTCAAGTGTTCCGCTTGATCCGCCGCTCGCCGTCGCCGGAACGAGGGCCACGCCGCGAATATCCTTTATCTCGCCGCTTGTGCCGTTCGGGAACGCGGCAAGGCAGCGTATGTATTTATCGTAATTGTCGGGTTCTTTCATATGCGCGACATATTCCTGCGCCTGCGTTATGGCCGAATACCCCATGCCGGCCTTTTCCGAGGGGCCCTTGCGTTTGTTTTTAAGCTCGACGTCATACAAAATCCCCTCCCGCAGGACAAACACATCGGGGCGTTTCTCTCCGCCATTTTTCCCACCAAACCCAAACAGAACAAATTCCGTCGCGATAAATGTAAAACCGTCGAATTTGTTTACAATCACATCCCTGACAAAAGCCGCTTGCGCGTCTTCCTCGAGGGGCTCATTTTTTTCGTTTTTTCTCTTGTCAAACCCAAAGTCTTTCAATATCTTTTCGGCTTCATTGCGATCCGCGCTTTTTATCTTGGGAAGCGCGTCGTTCAGATCGTTTATTTTTCCCGACAAATCTTTGCTCTTGACATCCACGCCCCTCATAGGGGCAACCGGCAAGGTTGAAACGATTGTTATGCCGTTGGACGTCGGACGCAGATGAAAGGATGCGCAAAATTCGATCCGCCGCTCGGAAGAAAGCTTCCCCAAAAAATCCTCGAATGGTTTCCCGGCCTCTTTCGCTTGTTCCTCAACCCTTTTGAGAGTAACATTATCCATAACGCAGCACCCGCCAATTCGCTTTAACCGTTTGTTTCCACTTATATCGCTCTTGATTCAGCGGCGGCTTTGGGATTCGCACAAAATTTGAACGACGGCACCGGTCCCCCGCCTCTACAGGAGGTCACTGACAAAGTCGGCATTGGGCGCAGAACACATGGGGACGGTTCATTTGTGTAACACATACAATGTTGGAATTGTGCGATTTACCGGCACGGGCCACAGTGCCAAACCTGCCCAATACACAAAAGAACCGTCCCCGT
>JAITLA010000050.1 GCA_031278145.1 Eubacteriales Family XIII. Incertae Sedis bacterium | reverse complement strand
TTCGACGCGCCGTATTCCGCCTCGAGGCCGCGCAGCAGCGGCATGTTGTCCTTGACCCATTCTATCTTCTGCCGACCCGAAGGCGCCAGATTGATATCCCGTATTTCGTTGTCTTTCATACTGTGCTCCCTTTTCGATATCCGCTTCAAACGGTTCTCTCTCACCATTTCAATCAAAACCACGCAAACGCCGCGATAGTTTCACCCGGGCCGGGTTCTGATTCGGAATGGGCGGAAACCGCATGCGCGTTTCCGTAGTCACTCCACCGTCACGGCCTTTGCCAGATTCTTGGGCTTGTCTATATCGCAGCCCCGCAGCTTGGCGACGTGATAGGCCAGAAGCTGCAGCGGCACGACGGCCAGGATCGGCGTCACCTCGTCCGCGCAGGCGGGGATGTAGATCACCTCGTCCGCCTGCTTCTCGATCTCGCGGTTGCCGGCCTTCGCGAGCCCTATCACGTGGGCGCCGCGCGCCTTCACCTCCTCGATGTTGGACAGCAGCTTTTCGAAGAGCCTGTCCTGCGAGGCCAGCGCGATGACCAGACTGCCCTGCTCGATCAGCGCGATGGTGCCGTGCTTGAGCTCGCCCGCCGCAATCGCGAAGGAGTGGATGTAGGAGATCTCCTTGAGCTTCAGAGAGCCCTCCAGGGCCACGCTCACATCGTTCCCGCGCCCGATGAAGAATACGCGTTCATTTTTGTATATCCGCTTTGCGATATCGCGGATCTTGGGTTCGTCCTCGAGCAGGGCGGTGAGCTTATCCGGCAGCCGGGCAAGCTCCGCGAGCACGCGTTCGTATTCCGCGTCCGGCAGCGTCCCGAGCGTCCGCCCCATATAGAGCGCGATCAGGTACATGCAGACGAGCTGCGTCGTAAAGGCCTTCGTGGAAGCCACCGCAATCTCGGGGCCCGCCCGGGTATAGAACACGTCGTCCGATTCGCGCGCGACGGAGCTTCCGACGACGTTCACGACCGAAAGCACGCGCGCCCCGCGTGATTTGGCCTCGCGCAGGGCCGCCAGCGTGTCGAGCGTTTCACCGGACTGGCTGATGCATATGAAGAGCGTCCCGGCGTTGATATAGGGTTCCCTGTAGCGAAATTCGGAGG
This sequence comes from Eubacteriales Family XIII. Incertae Sedis bacterium, assembly GCA_031278145.1. The sequence goes on along the minus strand of JAITLA010000050.1, from coordinate 7,026 downwards.
CGATGTCCACCTCCGTGGGGATGCGCGCGAAGCGCTCTATCGCGAACTTGCCGACGAGGCCCGCGTGGGAGGCCGTCCCGCACGCGACGATATAGACGCGCTCGACGCGCGACAGATCCTCCTTTGTCAGGGAGATGCCGTCGAGCCTTATCGCGCCGTTTTCGTCCAGCCTGCGGTTCAGCGTTTCCGCGACGCCCGCGGGCTGCTCAAAGATCTCCTTGCGCATGAAATGGTCGTAGCCGCCCTTTTCCGCGGCGTCTGCGTCCCAGGTGACGTGGAACACGTCCCGCTTCACCTTTTCCATCCGCTCGTTGAATATGGTGATCTCGTTCCGCGTGACCAGCACGGTTTCGTTGTTCTCGATCAGATAGATCATCCGCGCGTATTTCAGCAGGGCGGGGATGTCGGAGGCGAGGAAATTGCAGTTCTCCCCCAGCCCCGCGATCAGCGGCGCGTCCTTTCGGACCGCGACGATCCGGTCCGGCTCGGCGGCGGCCATCGCGCAGACGGAATAGGCGCCGCGCAGCTCCCGCGTGGCCCGGTTGACCGCCGCGAGCAGATCGCCCTCGTAGAAGAGCCCGATCAGATGGGCCACCGCCTCGGAATCCGTTTCCGACCGAAAGCGGACGCCGTGCTCTGCGGTGAGCCGTTCCTTGAGCTCGGCGTAGTTCTCGATGATGCCGTTGTGTACGATGGCAATCGTGCCGTCGCCGTTCGTGTGGGGGTGGGCGTTCGCGCGCGAGGGCGCGCCGTGCGTGGCCCATCGCGTATGACCGATGCCGGCGTGGCTGTCCACGGGCGAGGCCACAAGGAGCGCTTCGAGGTTCGCGATGCGGCCGACGGCCTTTTCCACCGCGAGGCGTCCGTCCGCGGCGAGCGCGATGCCCGCGGAATCATAGCCCCTGTATTCGAGGCGCTTCAGACCGTCTATGATGATGCGCCGCGCGCCGCCTCCGCCTATGTAGCCGACAATTCCACACATTGCAAACTCCTTTGTTGGTTACCACTCACCCACCACGCTATTTTCGCCCGTTTGCGCAGCCGCCTCTCAGCCGAAGCGGGTGGCTATCATCTCCGCCAGATCATCCGCCATCCGCGCGATCCGCGCCGGATCGCCGCCCTCTATCATCACGCGCACGAGGGGTTCCGTGCCCGAGGGCCTTATCAGCACGCGCCCCTCGTCCGCCATGAGCGTTTCGATTCTCTCTATCTCCGCGCGGATCGCGTCGTCTGCGGAGTAAAGGCTCTTGTTCTCGTTTCTGACGGCGGCGTTTCTCAGGACCTGCGGATAGATCGTCACGAGGTCCGCCAGCTCCGAGGGCCTCTTCCCGGAGCGAACGATGGCCCCGATCAGCTGCAGCGCGGCCAAGATGCCGTCGCCCGTCGTGCTGTGCTCCAGGAATATGATGTGGCCGGACTGCTCCCCGCCGAGGACGCTTCCCGTATGCAGCATCCGTTCGAGCACGCAGCGGTCGCCGACCGCGGTCAGCTGCAGCCTGCAGCCGATGCGCTCAAGCGCCTTCTTGAGCCCTATGTTGCTCATCACCGTGGCGGTGACGAGCGCTGCGGGCAGCGCGCCGCGCGCCCGCAGCATGGCGGCGCAGATGTACAGGATGCGGTCGCCGTCCATGAGCCGGCCCTTCTCGTCCACCGCGATCAGCCGGTCGGCGTCGCCGTCGAAGGCGAGGCCGAGGTCCGCGCCGAGCTCCGTGACGCGCCTCTGCAGCCCCTCGGGCCGCGTGGATCCGCAGCCGTCGTTGATATTCAAGCCGTCGGGCTTATCGCCGATCAGCGTCAGATCCGCGCCGAGCTCGCCGAACACCAAGGCTGCGGCCTCGCGCGCCGCGCCGTTCGCGCAATCCACGACGAGCTTCATGCCGCGCAGGGGAACGCAGGCGGCGCCCTTCAGAAAATCCGCGTAGCCGCGCAGGGCATCCGAAGCGCTTTCCGTGCGCCTGCCGAGCCCGGCGCCGCAGACCCGGTCGCCCCCGCCGGCGTCGCACGACAGGACGGCGCGCTCTATTTCATCCTCGATGGCGTCATCGAGCTTGAAGCCCGCGCCGTTGAAAAATTTGATGCCGTTGTACTCGAAGGGATTGTGCGAGGCGGAGATGACGACCCCCGCGTCCGCCCCACGCCGCCTGACCAGATACGCGATTGCCGGCGTCGGCAGGACGCCCGTCTTCACGACGTCGCCGCCCATGGAGAGTATGCCCGCGCAGATCGCGTCCTCCAGCATGTCGCCCGAGATGCGCGTGTCCTTGCCGATGAGAAACACGGGACGTTCCCGCTCCCGGCTGAGCGCGCGAACGCTCGCCGCGCCGAGCTTGAACGCGAGCTCCGCCGTCAGCTCGGTGTTTGCCACGCCTCGCACGCCGTCCGTACCGAATAGTCTGCTCAAGTATCCCTCCCCTTATCCGTTCTCGTCCCGCGCGTTCGCGCCCTCCCCGTCCGCGGCTTCGGTATCGTCCGGAGCCCGATCCTCGGGCGGCGGCGCCTCGGACGTCCGGTCCTCGGGCGTCAGGCCTTCGGATGCGGCGCTTTCCTCCGGCGGGTTCGGCACGACGTTCAGATTCAGAAATTCCGGCAGAACCTCGGCCTTGCGCAAGGCCTTTTCGTAGCGCAGGCGCACGGGCTGCGGCGCGAGCGGCAATTCCGGGCCGATCACGAAGGGATCGATCTCGGACAGATCCACATAGGGCGTGATGTCCTCCTTCGTGAGCCCCGCCATCACGCTCTCCGTCCCCGATACGGAAACCGTGACGTCACCGTCGGTCACGTAGGCGCGGTAGCCTTCCGCAAGACCCTCCGTCAACACCTCGTTTGACGCGTACCGGAATTCTTTTGTTTCGATTCCTTTAATCGTAACGGCGACGCCGATGTCCTTGGCGTCGTCGGCCGGCTCCACGCCGGCGGGCAGCTTGACGTCGAGCGGTATGCGGGAGGTGACGTCGATCTTGCTGATGTCTATGGGCGTCGCCGTCAGCGTGCCCACCTGCGCGAGCGCGAGCTCCGAGCCCTTGATGCGCATGCGGTCCGGAATCCGCATATCCGTCACCTCGAGGTTGGAGGGCGCCTCCCCGACGATCTCCACGACGAGCGGCGCCTCGCGAACGCTGCAGAGCATGGCGCGGACCTCGACGTTGGCGTGGGACAGGCGCAAGGGCGCCTCCACGGGCGCGCCGTCGCGATCCACGAGCTCGGCGGCCGCGACGAAGGATTTCTGCGTGCCGTCGAGCGCGCCGCTCTCCAGCAGCACCCTTATGTAATCCACGCTGTCGATCTGCGATTTCGCCCCCGTCACCTCGATGCTCTCCGGGAACATCGAGATGAAGCCGGGCTCCTTGTCCTCGGGGAAGGCTTCCGTATACTCGATGCGGACGGGCTTGCTGACGCTGACCATATCCTCCACGAAGAGCGTGAGCCGCGGCGGACGCTTCTCCAATACGCTGACGTTGCCGGGGCCGCTCACATTGACGGAAAAACTCCGTTCCCCCTGCTGCCGGCCGCCGGACAGATCCACAAAGGCGGTGAAATCCTCCACCGTAAGCTTGGATATGTCCATGCGCTTCCCCTCAACGGTAACATCCACGCTGTATGTGATGTCGTTCGCGACGGTCAGATTGACGGCGGTGAGCGTGTCCAAATTCGTAAACTGCACGGGAATGCCGCGAATGACCTTGGTCTGCATCGGGCTCTCGTTCGTGATGACGTAGGCCCACAGCGTCAAGGCGACCGCGACGGCTATGATTTTGTTCAGGGTGTTACTCTTCAGCATCGCTCTTCCTCCCGAAGATGCTGCGCAACAGCCCGAGCAGGCTCGTTTCGGCCGTCGGGGACAAAAACAGATTCAACAGCGTCTTTTCGACGCTCTTTATATCGAGAAAGCGCGTCAGCTTCCCGTCCACGGCCATGGAGATGATGCCGGACTCCTCGGAAACGATCAGCGCAATCGCGTCGGAATGCTCCGTTATGCCGATGCCGGCCCTGTGCCGCGTGCCGAGATCCATCGACAGATCCTTGTCCTCGGTCAGTGGCAATACGCAACCCGCAGCGTATAATTTCGCGTCACGAACAATCGCCGCGCCGTCGTGCAGGGGCGCGCCCTCGTAGAATAGATTCTTCAAAAGCTCCGTGGAGATGTCGCAGTTCAGAAGCACGCCCGACTCCGCGACGTCCGTCAGCGTGATCTCGCGTTCGAGTATGATCAGCGCGCCGGTTTTGCTCGCAGAAAAAAAATCCACCGCCTTCACGATGGAAGCGGCAATGGCCTTTGCCTTGTCCTTGTCGAGGTGCGCGAACTGCGGTCTTATGAATTTGCTGCGACCGACGTATTCAAGGCCTCGCCTGAGCTCCGGCTGGAACACGATCACGAGCGCGATCACGCCAAACTGCATGGCGCCGCGCAGTATCCAGTTGAGCGTATTCAGCTTCATCAGGTCGGGTCCGGAGAGGAAGGCGGCGATAAGCAGTATCAAAAGCCCCTTGATCAGCTGCTCCGCGCGCGTTTCCCGTATGAAACCCAATACCTTATAGACCACAAAGGTGACGATTGCGACGTCTATGACGTCCGTTACGCCGATGCTCGATATGATGTTTTGGAAGAAAGCCGAAATCGATTCTGCCACTGCTTCAAACCCGTCTGCACGCCGTTTTTATGATGGAAGTCGGGCAGCGACTGCCCTGCTTTTAATTGTACATAATAAACCGGACAAGTTCAATAGCTCTGCGGGTATAATAATGTTAAACAAGTGTTACAAAGCGATTCTTCCGGCGATGCTTTTCGTTCATTCCGACAATTTTCTCTTTGCACGTCGAATTATATATGCTATACTCAATTTGCCGGACGGACGGAAAACAAGCCTTGCCGCATGTAAAAACTCTTTCCGTGCGGAAAGCGACCGGACACGAGGTATCCATCATGAAAAACAAGGTTGATTATTGGCTGGACTTATGTGAGGATGATCCGCTGACCGCGAAGGCGTTGCTAAACGCGGGCAGGCTGTTGCACATGGGCCTTTTCTGCCACATGACGGCGGAAAAGGCTCTGAAGGCGGTTGTGACAAATGCGGTCGACGAAATACCGCCAAGGACACACGACTTGCAAAAGTTGGCTGTGCGCGGCGGTGTCTTCGACGCTTTTACGGTTGGACAGCTTGCGCTGATCGACAGGTTGGCCCCACTCCAAATCGAAGCGCGCTATCCCGAATACAAAGAGCGGATTGCAAAAACGCTTACCGTCGATTACTGCAAAGCGCTGTTGCGCGAAACGGAGGAATTCCTGTGTTGGATAAAGCAACGGTTAGGGAAATAGCCGGCAGATACGCCGAGGAAGTCCGCAAGGTATTGCATCCCGATGCGATTATCCTCTTCGGCTCCTATGTGAACGGCCATCCGCATGAATGGAGCGATATAGACATTGCGGTCGTGTTGAACGGTTTTGACGGTGACTGGCTTGAAACCGCTTCCATGCTCTGCGGGCTTACCCGGAAGGTCAGCATAGACATAGAGCCGCATTTGCTCGATGAAACATGTGACGGGAGCGGGTTCGCGAAGCATGTCGTCAAAACGGGAGAAATCATCTACAAGGCGTCATAGAAGGCGCAGGGCAAGGCCATCGAGGATCCGTTTGTCCGAATGCGGGGCGGGACAGAGCGTTGCGGCGCCAAAGCGAAACGCCCCGGCCGAAGCGGGGGCCACTGAAAAAGTCGGCATTGGGCGCAGAACACATGGGGACGGTTCATTTGTGTAACACATACAATGTTGGAATTGCGCGATTTACCGGCACGGGCCACAGTGCCAAGCCTGCCCAATACACAAAAGAACCGTCCCCGTGTGTACATGAACCGTACCATAATCGCGCTCATAACGGCGCCGAATACGACAAATAGGACGATGGGCATGACAATCATCAAATTTTTTTGCAATTTGCTTTCGTATCGTGTATAGTATCATCAAGGTTTGGATTTCAAGGAATTGCACGGTGATTTTATGGCGGCCGCAAGCCATGAAAAACTTCGAATGGCAAAGGAATTTATAAGGTGAAGAATATGCCGACCCTTAACCGGCTTCTCCTTGCGGAGGCAACCGAATATGAGTTCAAATCCGCTGCCGAATTCAACAAGCCACGCAGTTGGCTGAAGACCGTGAGCGCATTCGCCAACGGTGTTGGCGGCAGTCTTTACTTTGGCGTGTCCAACGACGGAGTTGCCGTCGGGCTTGACAAGCCGCAACAGGCTGCCGAAAAAGTCAGCGAACTCGTTAAGACGCGCATCGAACCCGCCCTTAAAAACATCGTACTCGAACCGCTTCATGCGGATGGAAAGAACATCCTTCGCGTACAAATTTCCGGCGGAGCAAACACGCCTTACTATTACACGGGTGACGGCAATAAAACGGCCTACTATCGAATCGGCAACGAATCCGTGCCGGCCCCGGCCGCCGTTCTCAATGAACTCTTGCTGAAAGGGCTTCACCGAACATTCGACGCGCTTGAAACGAAGTATCGGTTCTCGGACTACAGCTATACGCTGTTCGAGGCAACATACAAACAAAAGACAAACCTCGCCATTGATAAACCAAAGGATTACCACTCGTTTGGAATGCTGACCGGGGATGACACATTGGCTTTCGTCGGCGCATTGTTCGCCGACCAATGCCCTGTGTATCAGTCACAGGTATTCTGCACCCGCTGGAACGGGCTGAAGAAAGGCGGACTTTATGTGGATGCGCTCGACAGCGACGAATTCCGGAACAATGCAATATCGTTACTCACGGATTCGCTGAAATTCGTGCGCCATAACTCGTCGGTCAAATGGAGAAAGACCGGCGCCGGAAGAATAGAGATGCCCGACTATCCACCCGAGGCCGTCCACGAGGCTCTGGTCAATGCGCTCGTCCACCGCGACTATATGATCCGAGGCAGCGAAATTCACGTCGATATGTACGACGACCGCCTTGAAATTGTTTCTCCCGGCGGTATGCCCGACGGCAAGCGGATTCAGGATTTGAACATCGACGATATTG
>JAITLA010000034.1 GCA_031278145.1 Eubacteriales Family XIII. Incertae Sedis bacterium | reverse complement strand
CAGAACATGATGGTGGGCGCGCGCTACAACGGCGAGGAGATCACGCCGCGCATCAACGCGTGGCTGCGCGAGGAGGGTATGCTCTATTTCGATCATTTCTACCAGCAGGTGGCGAGCGGCAACACCTCGGACGCGGAGTTCGCGATGAAAAACTCCAATATGGGCGTCGTGGAGAGCTACACCTATCAGATATACGACGAGAATCACTTCCGCGGGCTGCCCCGGCTGCTCTCGGAGATCGGATACAAGAACATGGTCATGCACGGCTACGACAAGAGCTTCTGGAACCGCGAAAACATGTACCGCTCGGAGGGGATCGACCGCTTTTACGGCGATGTGGATTACGTGAACGACCGGATTGAGGGGATAGGCGGCGGCAACATCTCGGGCATCAGCGACGAAGCCTTCTACGCGCAGTCCGTCGATATCCTTGAGGCGGAACGGGAGAAGGGCCCCTTCTTCGGCATGCTGATCTCGCTGTCGAGCCACCATCCCTTCGCGCTTCCCGCAGAGCTGCGCGAGATCGAAATCCTGCCCGAGGACGAAGGCTCGACCTTCGGCAATTACGTGAATTCGATCCGTTACGCGGACCGTTGCTTCGGCGGCCTGATCGACCGCCTGAAGGAGAACGGCCTGTACGAGGAATCCCTGATCGTCGTCTACGGGGACCATCAGGGCCTGATCAAGAGCGACGAATACGCCGCGCGCTGGAACGGAAGGTACGATTACGACACGATGATGAACATACCGCTGCTCATTCACATCCCCGGTTCGCGGGCGGCGGCGCGCACGTCGCACACGGCGGGCGGGCAGATCGACCTCCTGCCGACGATGGCGTGGCTCATGGGCTTTGAGAGCCTCGACACGCTGTATCTGGGGCAGAACCTGCTGACGGCGACGGAGGGCTTCGTGCCGGAAAAGACGCATTTGCTCAAGGGCTCCTTCATCAAGGACGATCTGGCCTTTGAGATGTCGCGCGACGGCGTGTTTGCGCACAGCCGCGCGTGGAATACGAATACGGGGGAGGCCGTTCCCATAGAGGGCCTCGAGGCGGATTATCTGCGCGCGAAGCGCATGATCGAAACGGGCGAATTCTACCTGCGGGAGGACGTGCTGCGGAAGATCTACCTCGAGGGCAGGTCCTTCGCCGACATCGTCGCCGAGGCGGAGAACGCTTCCGTCTTTCCGAGGGAGATCGAAATGGTGCGCCTCGTGAAAGATCGCGCCGAGATGCTTCTTTCGAGCGACCGAAGCCTTGCGATGTACACGCCGGAGGAGCTGATGGCGCGGCTCACGGAGAATCCCGAGGAGCGCCTGATGGTCTACGCCCAAGATGCCCTGTCCACGCTGGAGGCCTTTGACGAGCGCTTCTCCGGCAGGGCCGTGAACCGGGGCGTGCGCTATATCGCGGACGAAGCCGCCGCCGCGCGCTACGCCGAGGCGCAGACGCGCATGATTCCCCTGATCCGCGATCCGGCCGACTGGACCAAAGTGGAATATCTGGGATATATAAACTGCGCCTTGTTCGTCGCCTCGGACGATTACAGCCCGGAGCGGCTCGACGCCTTCTTGAAAACGGTCGGACCGAAGGCGGTGGTGCTGCGCGGGGATTTCGGGGATTTCGAAGCTCCGGATTTCGCGCGCGTCCTCGGGCAGGTCGGTTTTCTTTACGCATACAAGCCGGAGAGCGTCCTCGCATACATGCGGATGCGGGCGGCGTTTTCCATCGAGATAGACGGCTTTGTCACGCAGCGGAGCCCGTGGTCGCCGTTTTTCGCGGAGGAAGGAGAATGAGCATCTACGCCATAGCGGATCTGCACCTGTCGCTCTCGGGCGAGAAGCCGATGGACATCTATAAGGGCGAATGGGTGGATCATGTGAGAAGGACGGAGGAGAATTGGCGGCGCGCGGTGGGCGAGGGGGACACGGTCCTGATCGCGGGCGATATCTCTTGGGCCCTGAAGCAGAGGGAGGCGGAGCCCGATCTGCGGTGGATCGCGGCGCTCCCCGGCCAAAAGGTCTTGATTCGCGGCAATCACGACCTGTGGTGGGGCTCCGTTTCGCGGCTGAACGCGCTGTATCCCTCGATGTACTTCCTGCAGAATACGCACCGGGAGGCGGAGGGGATCGCGATCTGCGGATCGAGGGGCTGGATCTGCCCGGGCGACAGCCACTTCAAGGCGGAGGACGAAAAGATCTACGCCCGCGAGCTCCGGCGCCTCGAGATGTCGCTGGCCTCGGCGCAGAAGGCGGGGCTCGCGCGGAAGATCGTGATGCTGCACTTCCCGCCGACGAACGACAGAAAGGAGCCCTCCGGCTTCGTGGATCTGATACGCGCGTACAAGGTGAGCCACGTCGTCTACGGGCATCTGCACGGCGCCGACGTGTTTGGGCGCAGCATACGCGGCTCGCATTACGGCGCGGAATACAGCTTGGTTTCGCTGGATTATCTCGCCTGCGCGCCACTGAAGATCGTGTGAGCGAAGCCGGGCGCGCCGGGGGTATTTCCGGGTAACGGATAACATATTACCGTCACCCCGGCGCGACGACGACAAAGGCAAGGAGCAAACAAAATGAAAAGAGTAACGATCATCGTAATAGACAGCCTCGGGATCGGCGCGCTGCCGGACGCCGCGCGCTACGGCGACGCGGGCGCCGACACCCTGCTGCACATCCTCGAGGCCTCGCCGGATCTGAAGATACCGCATCTGCTGTCGCTCGGCCTCGGAAACATAAGCGGCGCGGCGGGCGGACGCTACGCCGTCAAAGCGCCGCGCGGCGCATACGCGCGCCTGCTGGAGGCTTCCAAGGGCAAGGATACGATCACGGGGCACTGGGAGATTGCGGGCCTGTTCACCGAGGTCCCGTTCAAGACGCGCGCGCGCTTTCCGGACGATTTCATGCGGGCCTTTGAGGCGCGCATAGGCGTGGGCACGCTCGGCAACCGCGCCGCTTCCGGCACCGTGATCATCGAGGAACTGGGACCCGAACACGAGCGCACGGGGAAGCCCATCGTGTACACCTCGGCGGACAGCGTGTTTCAGATCGCCGCCAACACCGCCGTGATCCCGCTCGAAAGGCTCTACGAGATCTGCCGGATCGCGCGCGAGATGCTGGTGGGGGAGCTCTCGACGGGGCGCGTGATCGCGAGGCCCTATGCGATCGAGGACGGCAAGCGGCGCAGGACCTCCGACAGGAAGGATTACGCGGTGTCGCCGAGCGGGCCGACCCTGCTCGATCATGTGAAGGAGGCCGGCCTGACGGTCTGCGCCGTCGGCAAGATCGGCGATATATTCAACGGACGGGGTATCACGGAGGCGATTCATACGACCGACAACGCGGACGGCGCGGACAAGACCGTCGAAGCCCTGCGGCGGGATTTCGGCGGCCTCCTGTTCACAAACCTCGTGGATTTTGATTCGAAGTTCGGACATCGCCGGGACGTGATCGGCTACGGCGGCGCGCTTGCGGCGTTCGATGCGCGCCTGCCCGAGATCCTGGCGGCGATGGGCGCGGACGAGATGCTGATCCTCTGCGCCGACCACGGCAACGATCCCGTGCACAGCGGCTGGGATCACACGCGGGAGGCCGTGCCGGCCCTCCTGTGCGGCGCGGGCATACGGCCCGTGGATCTCGGCGTCAGGCACAGCTTCGCGGACATCGGCGCGACGGCGGCCGAGGCGCTGGGCGTAGCGCCCACCGCCGTCGGGAAGAGCTTCCTATCGGAGATATTGCGGTAGACGCGCGAACCCTTACTTTAGATGATCGGGATTCAGGCAGGCGAGCTCCGGCGTGACGAAGATCCCGTCCTTGCGGACGAGCGTACCGTCGAACCAAATTTCTCCGCCGCCGTAGTCCGCGCGCTGTATCATGACGAGGTCCCAGTGCAGCGCGGATTTGTTGCCGTTGAACGCGTCCTCGTAGGCCGCGCCCGGCGTGAGGTGGAAGCTGCCCGCGATCTTTTCGTCGAAGAGCGTGTCCTTCATCGGCCGGAGCACGTAGGGGTTCACGCCGAGCGCGAATTCGCCGAAGAAGCGCGCGCCCTCGTCCGTGTCGAGCAGCTTGTCGATGCGCGCGTCGTCGTTGGCGCTCGCCTTCACAATCCTGCCCTTTTCCACCTCAAAGACAATGCGCTCGAAGGTGAAGCCCTGTTCCTCCGACGGCGTGTTGTAGGAGATGATCCCGTTCATGGAATCCCTGACGGGCGCGGTGTAGACCTCGCCGTCGGGGATGTTTTTCTCCCCGGCGCATTTGATGGCGGGGATGTCCTTGATCGAGAAGCGGAGGTCCGTGCCGGGGCCCTTGAGGCGAACCTCGTCCGTGCGGTTCATCAGATCGACGAGCGGGTCCATGGCCGCGGACATCTTGCCGTAATCGAGGGTGCAGACGTCGAAGTAGAAATCCTCAAAGCCTTCGAGGCTCATGCCCGCGAGCTGCGCCATGGAATGATTCGGGTAGCGCAGGACCACCCATTTCGTGTGGTTCACGCGGTAATCGAGCACGGGCCGCAGGCCCCTGTTGTACAGGTTCAGCTTGTCGGGCGGCACGTCCGCGAGCTCGGAGCTGTTCAGCCCGCCGCGGACGGCGATATAGGCGTCCATGCCCTTCATTTGGGCCAGTTGATACTCCTTCATGAATTCGATCTGCCCTTCCTCGCAGCCGAGCAGGATCTCCCGCGTGATTGACGAATCGCGGATCTCCGCGAAGGGCAGGCCGCCGGCCGCGTAGATGTCCTTGACGATCCGCCGCACCAGCGGTTTCACGGCCTCGCCCTCGTAGGAAACGAGGACCCTTTCGCCCTTTTGCACATTGCAGGAATAGCCGACAAGCGCCTTTGACAGCTTATTGATTCTTTCATCCATGCCCGTATCTCTCCTTTTTTCATTTTTTGATTAAACCTTTGAGTGGTAGCGGTTTTTTGCTTCGGCGGGCGGGTCCGAAACGCGCGCCGGCGATTCGATCCTTCCCCACCATCATACACCCAAAGCGCATCAAGCGCAAGAATGCAAGAAGCTTGCGTTTCCGCAAGACGGCAAGCGATGTTACGGTTTCAGAGGCAATCGGCCTTGGGTTTGGTAATCCTATCCACCGTCCTAAAGTTCCGCGGGATTGCGCCGATAAAGAAAGAGGGATCCGTTTTCACGCGGCGACGCCCCGAGGCGAGTGTTACTCAAAATTTCAATCAAAACCACTCAAACGCCGGTGATTTGACAAAATTCCTTTACGAATCATGTACAATGCGGTATAATCGCAAGTAACAACACAATACGGGTATGATTTTCCCATGTAACATTTTTTATAAAATGTTACATGGGATTTTTTTTTGTTGCGTTGCAAGGGTTTGCGGGCCGCGCAATCCGCAGGGCCTGCGGGAACGCCTCGGCGACGCCCCCCTTTTCCGTTGAAATTCGAGCGATTCTTCGCCATGTAACATTTTATAAAAAATGTTACATGGAAAAACGAGGGAAGGACAATGGAGAAGCGGTACAACTATCGCATCTATCCGAACGCGGCGCAAGAAGCTCTGATAACGAAGAGCTTCGGTTGCTGCCGCTTCGTCTACAACCGCTATCTCAAGAAGCGGATCGAGGTCTACGAGAAGGAAGGCCGGATCCTCGGCCCGAACGAATGCGGGCGGGACCTCACGCGTCTGAAGAATGAAGCGGGCATGGAATGGCTCGCGGAGGCGGACGCGAACGCGCTGCTCGTCGCGCTCAAGGAGCTCGACCGCGCCTACAGGGCCTTCTTCCGCAGAGTCAAGCGCGGCGGACCGCCGGGCTTTCCGAAATACAGGAGCAAGAAAGGGCGCAACGCCTACAC
>JAITLA010000006.1 GCA_031278145.1 Eubacteriales Family XIII. Incertae Sedis bacterium | reverse complement strand
CCGGCACGGATTGTCACCGCACGGACGGCGCGCGCCTCCCGGAGATCGACATCGAAGAGCGGGAAGCCTTGAAAAAGCAGAGTTTTCTGACTTTATTTTCTTGCCGTTTTCTTGTTGACAAGGCATGGAAAGGGGGTATAATTGAAGATAGAATCAATGCTGAGGTCCGGTATTGATCCCGCGTTTCGGGATTGCCCGAAACCCGTTAAAATTCGCGAATCCAAGACCATCGGCGGGTGCGTCGATGACGCGCCACGGGCGGATTGCCGCCTTGCAAGCAGGGGAAACGGCTCTTGGGTTTAGGTAATTGGGAGGAAAAGATTATGAGCTATGTCGACAAGGTACTTGACACTTTAAAGACGAAGAACGCGCACGAACCGGAGTTTTTGCAGGCGGCGACGGAGGTTCTCGAATCGCTTCGCGTCGTGATCGACCGCGACAAGAAGTATGAGGAGGTCGGTCTTTTGGAGCGGCTCGTGGAGCCGGAGCGCGTGTTTGTGTTCCGTGTTCCGTGGGTCGATGACGCCGGCAAGGTGCAGGTCAACAGGGGCTTCCGCGTACAGTTCAACTCGGCGATAGGCCCGTACAAGGGCGGCCTTCGCTTCCATCCGTCCGTAAACCTGAGCATCATCAAATTCCTCGGGTTTGAACAGATCTTCAAGAATTCGCTGACCACGCTGCCCATCGGCGGCGGCAAGGGCGGCTCCGACTTCGATCCCAAAGGCAAATCCGACTTTGAGGTCATGAAGTTCTGTCAGAGCTTCATGACGGAGCTCGGCAAGTACATCGGCGCGGATACGGACGTGCCCGCGGGCGACATCGGCGTCGGCGGCCGGGAGATCGGCTACCTCTACGGGCAGTACAAGCGGAACACCGGCCTCTACGAGGGCGTTCTGACGGGCAAGGGCCTGGCCTTCGGCGGTTCCTTGGCGCGCACCGAAGCCACGGGCTACGGCCTCGTGTACTGCGTGGAGGAGTACCTGAAGAGCATAGGCGACGACTACAAGGGCAAGATCGTTTCCGTGTCGGGTTCCGGCAACGTGGCGATATTCGCGACGGAGAAGGTGCATCAGCTGGGCGGCAAGGTCGTGACGATGACCGATTCCAACGGCTATGTGTATGACAGCGAGGGCTTGGACCTCGATCTGATCAAGGAGATCAAACTGGTCAAGCGGGGCAGGCTTTCGGATTACGCCAAGGCCAAGAAGGGCGTCAAGTACGTCGAGGTCGGCAAGGGCAAGGTCTGGGACGTCAAGGTCGATATCGCGCTTCCCTGCGCGACGCAGAACGAGCTCGATCTGAACGACGCGAAGGAGCTCGTCAAGAACGGCGCGAAGGTCGTCGGCGAGGGCGCCAACATGCCTTCGACGCAGGAGGCCGCGGATTATTTCCTCGAACAGAAGATCGCCTTCTTCCCGGGCAAGGCCTCGAACGCCGGCGGCGTGGCCACCTCCGCGCTCGAAATGAGCCAGAACAGCGGACGCACGAGCTGGACCTTCGAGGAGGTTGACGGCAGGCTGAAGAATATCATGATCAACATCTTCCACAGCATCGACGAGGCTTCCAAGGAGTACGGCTTGGCCGGCAACTACATCGCCGGCGCGAACATCGCCGGTTTCAAGAAGGTTGCGGACGCGATGCTTGCGCAGGGCATCGTATAAGCCGCGCAAAACGGGTTGTATGCGGAAGGGCGCGCTGCGCGCGTCCGCCACAAGGACGGCGGCTGCCACAGCCGCCGTCCTTGCTCTATCCGCCGCGAATCCGCGAGAGGCGAATGGATTTACATAAATTTTAATATTATGAATCAAATAACAATTCGGGAGATCGGCGCGCCCGGGATGGGAGGGAAGCGATGGCGGAGCCGCGGGAGATCGGGATTCACGAGATAGAGGGGTTTCAGATCGGCCACGCGCAGGATGAGGCGGGCGCGACCGGCTGCACGGTCGTCCTCTGCGAGCGGGGCGCGACGGCGGGCGTCGACGTGCGCGGCCGCGCTCCCGCCACGCGTGAAACGGAGCTGCTGCGGCCCGGGAATACGGTCGAGCGCGTACACGCGGTCATGCTGTCGGGCGGCAGCGCCTTCGGCCTTGACGCCTGCGCGGGCGCGATGGCCTTCCTCGAGGAAAGGGGGATCGGCTTCGACGCGGGCCTTGCGGTCGTTCCCATCGTCTGCGGCGCGTCGCTGTTCGATCTCTTTGTAGGCGATTCGCAGGCGCGGCCGGACAAGGCGATGGGCTACGCGGCCTGCGAGAACGCGGGCGCGGGAGCGCTTGCCGAGGGTAATGTCGGCGCCGGGACGGGCGCGACCGTCGGCAAATACCTCGGGCCCGCGCGCATGATGAAGTCGGGCTTCGGCGCCTACGCGCTGCAAGCCGGGGATGTGAAATGCGGCGCCCTCGTGGCCGTGAACGCGTTCGGTGACGTTTTCGACGCGGATACGGGCCGGGCGATTGCGGGGCTTTTGAACGAGGAAGGCACGGCCCTCGCGGATACGGAGCGGCTCATGTGCCTCGATCCGGGCGCGAAGCGGGTCATGTTCGGCGGCAATACGACGCTGGGCTGCATTCTGACCGACGCGAGGCTCACGAAGGCGGAGGCCGGCGCCTTGGCTTCCGTGGCGCACGACGGCTTTGCGCGCGCGATTCGGCCCGTCCACACGACGGCGGACGGCGACGCGATATTCGCGCTGGGCCATGGGGACAAGGACGCGTCCGCAGACGCGCTGGGCGTGCTGGCCGCCATGGTCATGGCGCGCGCCGTCGCGCGCGCCGTGCGCGCCGCGAAGTCGGCCTACGGGCTGATCGGCGCGGACGCGCTCTGAGGGCGGAAGGGCGCTGCGCGGGGCGTTATCGCAGCACGGCGCCCGTGTTGGCGGAGTCCACAAGCCGCGCGTAGCGGGAGAGATAGCCCGTCTTGACCTTGGGCTCGGGCAGCGTGAAGGCTGCCCTGCGCCGCGCGATTTCCGCGTCGCTGAGCGATACGTTGAGGCTTCTCCCCGGGATGTCGATGTCGATCCGGTCTCCGTCGCGCAGGAGGCCGATCATCCCGCCGCTCATGGCCTCCGGCGAGATATGGCCGATGGACGCGCCCCTCGACGCGCCCGAAAACCTGCCGTCCGTCAGCAGCGCCACGTCCTTGTCGAGGCCCATGCCGGCAATCGAGGATGTGGGAGAGAGCATTTCCCGCATACCCGGACCGCCCTTCGGACCCTCGTAGCGGATTACGATTACGTCGCCCTTCTTGATCTTTTTGGCCCAGATGGCCGCGCTGGCTTCTTCCTCCGAATCAAACACGACCGCCGGCCCTGTGTGCCTGAGCATTTCCTCGGCGACCGCGGATTCCTTTACGACCGCGCCGTCGGGCGCCAGATTGCCGCGCAGGATCGCGAGCCCGCC
This sequence comes from Eubacteriales Family XIII. Incertae Sedis bacterium, assembly GCA_031278145.1. The sequence continues at coordinate 18,821 of JAITLA010000006.1, read as the reverse complement.
CCTGTTGCGGTAGGGGTCGTCCATCGGGCGTATGACCGTGCTGTCCCTGACGGGCGTGCGCGCCGTGTTCTCGCCGACGGTCGCGCCCGTGACGGTGATGCAATCCTTGTGTATGAGCCCCTTTTGGGACAACGCGTGAATGATTGCGGGGATGCCGCCCGCCCGGTGCAAATCCTCCATGTGATGCGCGCCGCTCGGGCTCAGCTTCGCGATATAGGGCGTCCCCTCGCTGAGCTTGTCGAAGAGCGAAAGCTCGAGCGTCAGGCCGGCCTCATGCGCGATGGCGGGAAGGTGGAGCACGGTGTTCGTGGAGCCGGCCATTGCCATGTCCACGCGGATCGCGTTCTCGAAGGCTTCCCGCGTCAGGATGTCGCGGGGCTTGATGCCCCTTCCGACCAGCGCCATGACGCGTAGCCCCGCGGTCTTGGCGATGCGGATGCGTTCGCCGCTGTCGCAGAGGGCCGTGCCGTTCCCGGGTAGGCCCATGCCAAGGGCCTCGGTCAGGCAGTTCATGCTGTTTGCCGTGAAGAGGCCGGAGCAGGAGCCGCAGCCGGGGCAGGCTTCCTCCGCGACGCGTTCCAGCTCTTCCTCCGTACAGCCGCCGTTTCGGTACAGGCCTATCTGCTCCATGACGCTGTTGAAGTCGAGGGTCCTTCCGTCCAGGAAGCCGGCGCGCATGGGTCCGCCGCTGACGAGCACGGAGGGGATATCGAGGCGCGCCGCGGCCATCAGCATGCCCGGCACGATCTTATCGCAGTTCGGTATCAGCACCAACCCGTCGAAGCGGTGCGCGACGGCCATCGCCTCAATGGAGTCGCAGATCAGCTCGCGGCTCGCGAGGGGGTATTTCATGCCCTCGTGTCCCATGGCAATGCCGTCGCAGATGCCGATGGCGGGAAACTCGACGGGTGTGCCGCCGGCCAGCAGCACGCCCTTCTTCGCGGCCTCCGCAACGCGGTCCAGCAGCAGATGCCCCGGAACGATCTCGTTTTGTGAATTGACGATTCCGATCAGCGGTCGGTCTATCTCCTCGCGCACGTACCCCATGCCGTAGAGCAGGGTACGCACCGAAGCGCCGGCCGGCCCCTTCTTGATCCTGTCGCTGTCATAGCTTGCGTCGTTCATAAAGCGGTCCTCCTTCTTCGCGGCCCTTGGGAATATCATTTGCGGAACACCATTTATAGTATAGTCAATCCCCCGCCCTGTCAATGTTTTTGTGGCGACCCGCGATTCGTTGCAAATCAAAGGTTGCCGCGCAGAAGCGCGCCCTTGGGCACAACAATCACTGTGAAAAATCCCGTATTCCGGCCATGCGGGGAGCGGAGTGGTAAATTCCGGCCTGTGACGCGCACCCCGAAGCTATTCCGCGTGCCGCCGCATCTTTTTTGCGCAAGCGCGGAAAAGAGAGGTCTTTCCAAGCAATACGATTCCCCCGCATGCCAAATTATAACGCGGATCCGGAAATCGCGCCAACACATTTGCGGAATCCGGCTCGACCTGTCCCGCACGGATGAGTGGGGAAACTCCCCGGCTGCGCAGCAGCCGATGGGAGTTGACCGTCGCTCGCAATCACGGGGATGGGATACTTCAAAATGACTTGGGTCTGAAGGGTAACCGGAGCAAATTCGCATCGGCGAATTCGCGCAAAAAAAATCGTTGAAAAACCCGTGCAACAGTGATATAGTTGTACTGCAAGTCGGCATCGGGCCGGCCATGGGAGGGAAGCTATGTCGGATAACAACAGCACGCACCAGCTCGACGATTCTGAATTCATCACACTCGAGTTCGACGACGGCCTGACGGTCGAATGCGAGATCATGGGCGTTTTTGATTTTGAAGGCAAGGAGTATATCGCGCTTATCCCCGATGACGGTTCGGACGACGTGTATATTTACGGCTACAAGGAAGTCAGCGACGACGAGTTTGAATTGATCGATATCCTGGATGACGACGAGTTTGAGCGGGTCATCGGGGAATTTGAACAGCTGACCGACGATACGGAAACGGAATAAGAGAAGGCATCGTTTTATGCAAATCGATTCGGATAGCCTCGGAGAATTTTCGCCTCGGCTCGCGCGGAGGTTTTTTGTTCGGGCACGGCCGGTGGCTTGCGATACGCGGAAGGGCCGATGATGAAGTCCTACGATGTGATCATAGTCGGCGCGGGCGCGAGCGGCGTCTACGCGTCTTATGAGCTGACCAAGCTGCAATGCGAGGCCCGCGTGCTGATGATAGATCGGGGCGCCGCGCTCGAGAAGCGGCTGTGCCCCATCAAGGCGGGGCACAGCGAAACCTGCGTCAAATGCGATCCCTGCCACATCATGAACGGTTACGGCGGCGCCGGCACCCTGTCGGACGGGAAGTACAACATCACCACGCAGTTCGGCGGCAATCTGCACGGCTGTGTGGGCGCGGACGAGGCCCTGCGCCTCATGGAATACGTGGACGAGGTGCTTTGCGGCTTCGGCGGCGCGGAGGCCAAGCTGTATTCCACCGCGGAATCGGACCTGAAAACCGTGGCGCTTCAAAACAACCTGCATCTGCTCGACGCGAAGGTGCGGCACCTCGGGACGGACAGGAACGCGCGCATATTGGAGCGGATTCTCGATTACACGAAGGCGCGCGTCGAGATGCTGTTCGAACGCACGGTGACGGACGTGGACGGGACGGAAGCGGGTTTTGCGATCCGCACGGACCGCGGCGAGCTTTTTCATTGCAAGGATCTGCTGCTGGCCTCCGGGCGCTCCGGCTCCAAATGGGTGTCGGACGTCTGCCGGAAGTTCGGCATCGCCATGAAGAGCAACCGCGTGGACATCGGCGTTCGCGTGGAGCTTCCCGCAGAGATATTCAAGCACATCACGGACGAGGTGTACGAGAGCAAAATCGTCTACAAGACCGACAAATACAACGATATGGTGCGCACCTTCTGCATGAACCCCTACGGGGAGGTCGTCGCGGAGAACACGAACGGCATCGTCACGGTGAACGGCCACAGCTACGCCGATCCGCGCCTGCGCACACCGAACACGAACTTCGCGCTGCTCGTTTCCAACAAGTTCACGGAGCCCTTCAAGAACAGCAACGAGTACGGCGAGTCCATCGCGCGCCTCTCGAACATGCTGGGCGGCGGCGTGCTCCTGCAGCGCTTCGGCGACCTGATCAAGGGCCGGCGCAGCAGCGCGAAGCGCATGGAGAAGTCCTTCACGGTCCCCACGCTGAAGGCGACGCCGGGCGATCTGAGCTTGGTGATTCCCAAGCGCCAGCTCGACAACATCATCGAGATGATCTACGCGCTTGACAAGATCGCTCCGGGCACCGCAAACGAGGATACCCTGCTCTACGGCGTCGAGGTCAAGTTCTACAATTCCGAGGTCGAGGTGAACGAGAACCTTGAAACCGCCGTGAAGGGGCTCTACGCTCTCGGCGACGGATCGGGCGTGACGCATTCCCTGTCGCAGGCCTCCGCCAGCGGCGTGTGGGTCGCGCGGAGGCTGGCCGAGAAGTACGGCGCTTCGCGAAGCGGGACCGGCCCGGCGTGAGGCCCCGGCTCGGCCGGTGCGCGCGTCCCCGAACAAGAAAAAATCCGAACGCCTCCCCGTGGGTTCCGGTTTGGCATTCGGATTGCGTTTTGTGGTGCAGGCAAGAGGACTCGAACCTCCATGAAGTAACCCTCACACGGACCTGAACCGTGCGCGTCTGCCAGTTCCGCCATGCCTGCAAAACCGCCGCTTATTCATTATAAGGCATTGCGTGGGGAAATGCAAGGGGAAAATACCGTCGGTTTTATATAAAGAAAGGGCTGAAGCGCATGTTGGACATAAAGTACATTGTGGAACATCCGGAGGAAATCAAGCGGAACGTCGCCGAACGCAATACGGTTTGCGATGTGGACAGGCTGATCGCGCTTTACGGCGAGATGAAGGCGCTCAGGCAGGCCATGGAAGAGTTGAACGCGCGCATCAACCGGAATCAAAAATCAATCGGCAAGGCCGAAACGGACGAGGCGCGCGCCGCGATCATCGAAGGCGGCAAGCGGATGAAGGCGGAAGCGGCCGCGCTGCGGGAACGGCTGGACGCGTGCAGCCCCGAATACGAGGAATTGATGCTCTCCGTGCCGAACACGATGGCGGAGGACACCCCGCTCGGCAAGAACGAGGAACTGAACGTGGTCGTCGAAACCTTCATGGAACCGACCGTATTCGATTTCGAGCCGCAAAGCCATGCGGAGATCGGAAAGCGCCTTGATTTGATCGACTTCGAGGCCGGCGCCAAGGTCGCGGGAAACAAGTTCTATTTCCTGAAAAACGAGGCCGCCATTCTGGATCTCGCCATCCAGATGTACGTGATCAAAAAACTCACGGCCCTGGGCTTCACGCCCCTGATCACGCCCGATTTGGCCAAGAGCGACATCCTCAGAGGCTCCGGCTTCAATCCGCGCGGCGGCGAGCGCAACATCTACAACATCGAGGACACGGATCTGAATCTGATCGCCACCGCCGAAATAACCGTCGGCGGCATGCTGGCGGATACCGTCTGCGACGCGTCGGAGCTTCCCAAGAAGTACGTCGCGTTCTCGCACTGTTTCCGAACGGAGGCGGGCGCCGCCGGGCGCGCGGGCTACGGCCTCTATCGCGTACACCAGTTCTCAAAGGTGGAGATGTATCAGTTCACGCGCAACGAGGACGGGGAGAGGGCCCTGCGGGAGCTGCTCGGCATCGAAAAATCGATCTACGGCGAGCTGGAGCTGCCCTACCGCGTGATCCGCGTGTGCAGCGGCGATCTGGGCGCCCCCGCGCACAAAAAATACGACATTGAGTCCTGGATGCCCGGCAAGGGAGAGGGCGGCGCGTATGGGGAGATCACCTCCGTCGGCGATTTCACGAATTTCCAGTCCCGGCGCCTGAACATCAAGTACACGGATGAAGACGGGAAGCGCCAATACGTCAACACCCTGAACGGCACCGCCTCCGCAACGGGCAGAACCATACTGGCCATTCTCGAAAACCACCAGCGGAAGGATGGCTCCGTCAGGATTCCGGATGTGCTCGTTCCCTACACCGGATTTGACAGGATCGGGCCGAAGGGCTGAGCCGTCGCGCGGCCGGGCTTGCGCGCCTTCGGAAAGCGCGGCCCTCTTTCGCCCGCGTCCGCTCCGCGGCAAGGCGCTGCCGCCGACCTTCCTTCCGTCCGAACGCGCGGGCGCGCACGGATGCCCCGCGGCCTTGTCGTCCCCTGCGGACATTTGCGGGCTTATCGAAAAAAAATCAGGAAATCTCTATAACCGATTACTCATTTCCCATTAAATCTTGACAATGAAAACAACAGGAATATAATAGCATTGTGATTGCGGTCTGCGGACGGTCCGTCATGCGGGCGGGGGCGCCCGCGGCAGCGGGGATGTGTACAGCGCCCCGAAGAAGGAGCTTTGATTACAATGTTGGATTGGAATGCGATAACCCCCGAGGAGCTGCGGAGGTTGAACGCGAAGATGTCAGACAGCCGAATTGCCGAGATGTACAATGTTTCCGTGGGAAGGGTTCGATACAAGCGCAAGAAATTCAAGATTACGCAGGCGGATCGCATATGGACGGAGCTGTGTGCGCAAAACAGCGAAACAATGCGGGTTTTCAACGATTTTGCCCGCAGCGCGCTGCTGGAGCAGCCCGATATCGATGTGCTGGCAAAGGCGATTACGCAGTATGCGTTTCGCAGCGGCGTCGTGGAGAGCATGCACGGAGAGGGGAAGCTCAGCGACGCGGATATGAAGGAATTGAATATCTTCTTCGCAAACCGCGTGGCCGGCATTCTCGTCAAGGTGTTCGCCGACGAATGGCTGCAGATATTGCTGCTCTTCGATTTCTACAAGACGCTCGCCGCCGGCTGGAACAAGGTCGAGCCCGACGTCAGAGAGTTTGAGGCGGCACTCGAACGGTATCTGCGGCGATAGACGGCCGGTTGGATGCGGCAGCCCGGATTTTTGCCGCGCGCGGCGCAGCCTGTGTCACGCGGGATTTTGGCGCGCGCCGCCCGTGCCCCCGGCGGCTCAGAGGAGGCCACTGAAAAAGTCGGCATTGGGCGCGGAACACATGGGAACACACGGGGACGGTTCTTTTGTGTATTGGGCAGGTTTGGCACTGTGGCCCGTGCCGGTAAATCGCGCAATTCCAACATTGTATGTGTTACACAAAAGAACCGTCCCCGTGTGTACTTTGTCAGTGACCTCGCTCAGAGCGGGAGGTTTGGCAGGGCGTCGAGCCCAAGGTCGTCGGCGCCTTGCTCCATGTACTTGAAATAGGCGGCCGCGCCGACCATGGCGGCGTTGTCGGTGCAGAGCGGGGGAGAGGGCCGGTACAGGCGGAGCCCTCTTTCGCGGCAGGCCGCCGACAGAGCCGCGCGCAGCCGGCTGTTGGCCGCCACGCCGCCCGCCATGACCACGCGCGTTTCGCCGCAGATCTCGGCCGCGCGCACGGTCTTGGCGACGATCACCTCCACGACGGACCGCTGAAAGCTCGCGGCGACATCCGCGACGTTCACGCTTCGGCCCGCCCGCTTCTCCGTGTTCAGATAATTGAGCACGCCGGTCTTCACGCCGCTGAAGCTGAAATCCAGGCTGTCCTTCTCGAGCAGCGCGCGCTTGAAGGCCACCGCGCGCGGATTGCCGTCCCGCGCGGCGCGGTCGACGGCGGGTCCGCCGGGATAGGGCAGTCCCAGCGTGCGCGCCACCTTGTCGAAGGCCTCTCCCGCAGCGTCGTCGCGCGTTTGCCCGAGCACCGTGTACGCGTCGTAGCCGCGCACCCGCACGAGGTCCGTGTGTCCGCCCGAAACCACGAGCGCGAGAAAGGGTGGCTCGAGCGCCGCGTGTTCGAGGTAGGCGGCGCAGATGTGCGCCTTGATGTGGTGTACGCCCACGATGGGCCTGTCGAGCGCGAGCGCGTAGGCCTTGGCCGTCGATAGGCCGATCAGGAGCGCGCCCACGAGGCCCGGTCCCTGCGTCACGCCGATCAAGTCCACATCGCCGAAGCCAATGCCGGCGTCGGCGAGCGCGCGGTCCACGACGGCGTTGATCCGCTCCAGATGGCAGCGGGACGCGATCTCCGGCACGACGCCGCCGAAGGCCCGATGTACGTCGATCTGCGACGATACGACGTTGGAAAGCGCGGTCCGTCCTCCGCGGAGCACGGCCGCCGCCGTTTCGTCGCAGCTCGTTTCTATGGCGAGCGTGAGCAGGCGATCTTCCTTCATTCCTTCCGCAGCCACATGATGATGGCGTCCTCCAAGGGTTCCGTGTAGTGGTTTTTTCGCCGTCCCTCCGCCCGAAAGCCCGCTTTCTCGTACAGGTGTATCGCTGCGGCGTTGGAGGCCCTGACCTCCAGCGTGAAATCCCCGATCCCATCGCCGCGCCGCGTCCGATCCATGAGCGCCCCGAGCACGGCGGCGCCGATGCCGCGCCCGCGAAAATCGGGATGTACGGCCACGTTCGTGATGTAGCCCTCGCCGAGCACGGCCCAAAGCCCCGCGTAGGAGATGAGGCGCCCGTCGGCCGCGCACACGATGTAACGGGCGACATCGTTCGTTTCTATTTCGCGCAGGATCTCCTTCAGGCTCCAAGGCGACGAGAAGCAGAGCGCCTCGAGCGCCGCGACGGCTGCGGCGTCCGCGCGCGCCGCCGCGCGTATCTCAAGGCGCGGCGTTCGCATCGCTTCCCCCCTCCGTGCGCACAAGGCGCTCGTTCGCATCCCGCCCGTATGCAAGCCTGACGATGAGCGCGTCCTGCGGCAGGAGCCGCTCCGCGCGATCCGCCCACTCGACGACCGTGAGGCCGTCGCCGCGGAAATATTCCTCGAAGCCGAGCGCGTACAGCTCCTCGGCGCAGCCGAGGCGATATAGGTCGAAGTGGTAGAGCGGCAGGCGTCCGCTCGCGTACTCCTTGATGATTGCGAAGGTCGGGCTCGTGACGCGCTCCGTGACGCCAAGGCCCTCGGCGATGGCCTTCGTCAGCGTGGTCTTGCCCGTCCCGAGCGCCCCGATCAGCGCGATGACCGTTCCGGGCCGTGCCAAAGCCGCCAATTCCAAGCCGAAGGCCCTCGTTTCGGCTTCGTCCGCGATGCGCCGATCCATCGTGCGCGGCGCGGCTATATGATGCCCGCCCACGCGAGCAGGAAGAACACGCAGGTGACGAGCACGACGATTGTCGGCGGTAGCATGAGCCTGCCCTTCGCGCGCGCGGAGCGCGCCGCCACGTCGCCGCGCGTGGGAGCGATGAGCCTTGCGCGCCGGAGCGCGGTCACCAGCGGCTTGTAGAGCAGCAGGGCAACGGCGGCGTTCAGCGCGCCCTTCAGGAGATTGAAGGGCAGAAATATCGGAAGGAGCATGGCCATCACCTGCGCGCGCGGCACGCTCATGTAGAGCGGCGTGATGATGTAGTTCCACAGCAGCATGACGGCCGTCATGGCGAGGATGCCCGAAATGAGCGCGAAGACGGCGCCGCGCAGGGTCTGCTTCTTCTTGTAGACGAAGGCGGCGACGCAGGCGAAGGCAACGGTCGACAGGATGTTCATGATCAGGCCGATCACGCCGGTGCCGCTGACCGTTATGAATTCGATGAAGGCCACCACCGCGGCGATGAGCAAGGCCGTCAGCGGGCCGAAGAGGAAGCCGCCGATGACGGTCACGATGTCCGAGGGATCGTAGTTCAAAAAGCCCTCCACCTTGATCGGCATCATGTGGGACAGGAATACCAGGACATAGGCCACGGCGCTGAGCATGGCCACGGTCGTGAGCCGCTTTGTCCGCTCCCGCGCGCCCCCCACGCGCAGCTCCGCTCCGGCCAAAGCGTCCGTCGCGAGCGCGGCGCGCATGCGTTCGTTCTTGTTTTCGTTTTGCGTTTTCATTTCCGTCCTCCGTTTCATCATGAAAGAGTATGGGTATGCGTGGAAGAAATCCGGAGGCCAAGCGACAAAAAACCCCTCAAAACCGCTTCGAAGGGGTTAAAAGCACAAACGTAAATTTGAGTTTGTTTCTTTCATCCGGACTGTACCGTCGGTACCGGAATCCAACCGGTTCTGTCACCCCCGGCGCTTCCCGTGGGAACGCGCGAAGGAAACTCGCGGACTTGTCGCTCGCCGTGAGCCGGCGAAGGCATTACCGCCGGTGAGGAATCGCACCTCGCCCTGAAACAGATTTCTTCTGTTTCCATGATACTACGCGAGATGGAATCTGTCAATGGGGCCGGAAATATTTCTGCCTTGCCAATCGCGCGCATTGGTGGTAACATACTCTTGTGGCGAAAACGCCGCGCTCCCATGCGAGGGAAAGGAGAACGCCGTTTTGAGAATCATCGCCGGTGATGCCCGGGGGAGGAAGCTTTTTTCTCCGGATGATCGCAGCATCCGCCCGACCGCAGACAGGGTGAAGGGCGCCGTCTTCAGCATGATCGGCGCGCATATCCCGGATGCCGTCGTCGTGGATCTGTTTGCCGGAAGCGGCAGCCTCGGCATCGAGGCCCTGAGCAGGGGCGCGCGCCGCTGTTATTTCTGCGACAATTCCGCGAAGGCGCGGGCGCTGATCGAAAAAAATCTCGCGTACTGCGGGATGACGGACCGCGCCGCGATACTGCGATGCGACCGCAGGGCGGCTTTTGACGGGATCGGGGACAGGCCGGATGTCGTATTTCTGGATCCGCCCTACGGCTGCGATTGTTACGCGGATTGCCTCGCGGCGGCCGGCGCGGCCTTCGGCGCGGCGGCGGGCGGGATCGTCGTCGCGGAGCACAGCGCGGCGCACGCGCTCCCCGAGAGGCTCTGCGGCTTCGTGAAGGCCAAGGAAAAGAAATACGGCGGCACGGGCGTCACCGTATTCCTGTATGAGGGTTGAAATGTTGTCATGAACAGAAAAATGCTGTACGTCGGTTCCTTTGATCCCGTCACGAACGGACATCTCGACTTGATCAACAGGAGCGCAAAGCTGTGCGATCTGCTGATCGTGGGCGTGACCGAAAATCTCTCCAAGAAGGCGCGTTACTCCGTCGAGGACAGGCTGCGGATGCTCGGGTTGGCCGTCGCGCACCTTCCCAACGTGGAAACGGAGAGCTTCACGGGTCTGCTGGCCGACTACGCGAAGCGTCGAGGCGTCGAGGCGGTGGTGCGCGGCCTGCGCGCGACGATGGATTTCGAATACGAGCTGCAGATGGCGCATATGAACGCGCGCCTGTATGAAAACGGCATAGAAACGCTGTTTTTGATGTCGAGCCCGGCGTATTCCTTCGTCAGCTCCAGCCTTGTGAGCGAGGTGTTCATGCTCGGCGGCGATGTGGACGGGCTTGTGCCGGGACCCGTGCTCGAATATATGAAAAACATCCGATAGTTTTGTTCGGTCCGCGACGCCGGCGGCGGGCTTTGCGGATCGGGCGGAGAGAAAGGCGTAGAGATGAAAGTGCTGGAATTGTTGAATGAGCTCAATGAGATCGTCGAAACCGCGGCGGGTGTGCCCCTGACGAAGAAGATCATCGTGGACAGCTCGGAGCTTCAGGATATCGTGGCGGAGATCAAGGCCGTGCTCCCCGACGAGATACAGCAGGCGCAGTGGATAAAGGAGCAGCAGCAGAGTATCCTCGAGGAAGCCAAGAAGCAGTACGATCTCATCCTGCAGGACGCGAAGCAGCAGGCGGAGATCCTGCTCGAAACGAGCGAGATCATGACGCGCGCGAAGGCGGCCGCGAAGGATTTGACCGCGCAGACGGAGGCCAACGTCAAGCAGCTGAAGATAGACGCCTACGATTACATAGACAAGATACTGTTTGAGTTCCAAGAGAAGATGGATCAGCTGAACGCAGGCTATTTCGGCGATATGTTCACGAGCGTCCAGCGCACCTTCGAGGGGATCGGCAAAACGGTGCAGGAAAACCGCTTGGAGATCAAGGAGCTGGCCTACAAGACGCACTTGGAAGGCGAGAATTGAGCGAAGGCGGCTTGGATGCGGCTGCGGGGCTGCTCGGCATCGTCGCCGAATACAACCCCTTTCATTACGGACACCGCTTTCATATCGCGCGGAGTGTGGAGCTGACGGGCGCGCACGGCGTCGTCGCCGTGATGAGCGGGGATTTCGTCCAGCGCGGCGAGCCGGCGCTTATCGACAAATGGCGGCGCGCGCGGACCGCCGTCAAGCACGGCGTCGATCTGGTCCTGGAGCTGCCGTTTCTGTATGCGACGGGCAGCGCGGAATGCTTCGCCTCGGGTGCGGTGCGCCTGCTGGACGCCCTGCCCGGCGTCACGCATCTGGCCTTCGGCTGCGAGGAAGGCGCCGTAGAGCCGCTGGCGGCGGCTGCGCGCGTGCTCGCCGCGGAATCGCCCGCGTTCAAGGAGGCCTTGCGCGCGGGCCTCAAGGCCGGCCGCTCGTTTCCGCGCGCGCGGGCCGCGGCCCTGCGCCGCGAGGCGGGGGACGCGGCGGCGCGCCTGCTCGATTATCCGAACAACATACTGGCCGTGGAATACCTGAAGCAGTGCATACGGATGGACAGCCGCCTCGTGCCCGTTGCGGTGCCGCGCGTCGGCGCGGGATGTTTCGAGGCCGATCCGCGCGTGCGAATCGCGGGTGCCGCAGCGATTCGGCGCCTGTTTCTCACGGGGCGGCGGGAAGAGGCCTTGCGCTACCTGCCCGAGTGGGAGGGCGATCCCGCCGTGCAGAGCCCCGACATGTACTTCACGCTCACGGCCGCCGTCGCCCGCCTGCGGAGCAAGGAGGAGTTGCGCGCAATCGTTTCCGCGTCCGAGGGCCTTGAAAATCGCCTGCTGCGCGCGCTCGACGGCGCTTTCGACATGCCCTCTCTGATCGCCGCAATCAAGACCGCGCGCTACACGGAAACGCGCATCCGCCGCTTCCTGCTGCACACGCTCTTCGGCGTGACGCGTGAACGCTTCGCGGCGCTCGACGCGGCTTGGCCCTGCTACCTGCGCGTGCTGGCGCTCTCCGAGAGGGGCGGCGGCATCCTGCGCCGCATCAAGGCGCACACGGATATCCCCGTCGTGACGAAGCCGTCCGGGCCGGCCGCGGCTTCTCCGGCGGCGGGGCTTCTCGCGCTCGACGTACTGGCCGCCGATCTCTACAACCTGATCGGCGGCGCCGGGCCGGCGGCCTCCGATTACAGGATGCATCCCTTTGTTTGCGCACGGGATTCGTCCGCCGTCCCGCAGGGGTCCGAACCGTAACCGGCCGTGGGCGCCCGCGGAAGATATTCGCTTTTTGTCCTTGAATCTCAAGACCGCGGCCGGTAGAATAAAAGAAAAAGACGCTTATCTGATTCACGAAAGGGAGAAAACAATGAAAGTACTGGTCATCAACTGCGGTAGTTCGTCGCTGAAGTATCAGGTTCTGGATATGACGAGCGAAACCCTCTTGGCCAAGGGCTTGGTCGAGAGGATCGGCATCGAGGGCTCCGCGCTCACGCATGAAAAGAGCGGATCGGACGACAAATTCAAGCTGGTGACGCCCATGGAAAGCCACAAGGACGCCATCGGACACGTGATCGCCGCCCTGCTCGACGAGAAGCACGGGGTCATAGCTTCGATGCGCGACATCGGCGCGGTGGGGCACAGGGTCGTACACGCCGGCGAGAAATACGAAAACTCCGTTCTGATCAACGACAGCGTGATCGGCGCGCTCAAGGAATGCATCGAGCTTGCGCCGCTGCACAACCCGCCCAACCTGCTCGGCATCGAGGCCTGCAGGGAGTTGATGCCGGACACGCCCATGGTCGGCGTGTTCGATACGGCCTTTCATCAGACGATGCCGCCGGAGGCGTACATCTACGCACTGCCTTACAGATATTACGAAAAATACAAGGTTCGCCGCTACGGCTTCCACGGCACGAGCCACAAATACGTCGCCGAGCGCGCCTCGTATATGCTCGGCGTGCATCTGAACGATCTCAAGATCATCACCTGCCATCTGGGCAACGGCGCCAGCGTGACGGCCATCAAGCGGGGGCGGTGCGTCGACACCTCCATGGGCTTCACGCCGCTGGAGGGCCTTGTGATGGGCACCCGCTCCGGCGATCTCGACCCCGCCATCGTATCCTACATCCGGGATAAGGAGGGCATCCATCTCCACGACGTCATAGACGTGCTGAACAAGGAATCGGGCGTGCTGGGCATCTCCGGCGTCAGCAGCGATTTCCGCGATCTCGAGGCGGCGGTGGAGGATGGCAACGAGCGGGCCTCCCTCGCCATCAAGGTCTTCGCGCGCAAGGTGCGCTTCTACATCGGCGCCTACATCGCCGAAATGAACGGCGTGGACGCCATCGTGTTCACGGCGGGCCTCGGCGAAAACAGCGCCAACATGCGCAGCGTCATCTGCTCGGAGCTCGGAAATCTCGGCATCAAGCTCGACCTCGTGCGGAACAACGTCCGCGGCAAGGAAACCATCATAAGCCGCGACGATTCGAAGGTCGCCATTCTGCTGATCCCCACAAACGAAGAACTGATGATCGCGCGGGACACCTACAAGCTCGCGCACAGATAGCCTTCGCGCATCGCGGCAAGAGGAAGGACAGGGCGTCGCTTCAAGCGAGGCCCTGTTTTTGCGTATTTTCGTTCGAAGCGCCGCGTTTTGCCTTTCCACAATTGTCCCGAAACCATTGAAAATACCTGCTCATGATGGTATAATAAAAAGCAAACAGGGGTATCGGCGTCCGTTCGAGCGGGGGAAGGCTTGGACGGGGCTTTTGAGATTGAAGAGGTGAAACATCCGACCTGTTTTTGCCTGTTTTTTTGACCGACGCTGCCGTGAGGGGGCCTGCGGACGGTTTGGGATGATAATTGGGAAAGGGATAACGACAATGAAAAACTTGAAGATTTCCATGAAGCTGATAGTCGGCTTCGGCGTTATCGTGCTGTTGACGCTGGCCATGGGGATTATTTCCATAAGCTTTACGGATCGCATAGAAAAGAATTATACCGAACTGATCGATCAAAACGCAAAATCGACGAGCGCTCTCAGCCTCGTGCGGTCCTCGCTGTACGGCGAGCGCTCCGAGCTGCGGGCTCTGATGATCTACGTTCTGCGCGGCGATTCCGCCGGGGCGCAGAAGACCATGGAAGCGTATCGCGCGGTGAAGGCGAAAACGGAATCGAGCATGGAGGAATTCGCCACAACGCTCAAGACGGAGGAGGGCCGCAGCCTCTTTGCCAGATTCGGGAACGAGTACAAGGAGTACAATAGCGCCGTGGACACGTTCATGTCCGCCGTGAACGCGGCGGCGGACCACGAATACCTGTATTCGACCTTGCAGACCTGCGCGGACAAGGTGGAAGTCACCATCGCGACCGTGAGCGACATGACGGTGTCGCAGTTCAACAACACCTTGAAAAACAGCGACAGCTTGACCTTGAATTCCGACATCAGCATATGGGCCACCATCGGCATTCTGATCGCCGTGGTGCTCATATCCGTCTGCCTCGCCATATACATCTCCTCGCTGATCACCAAGCCCTTGGCCATCATGAAGGATTTGCTGACACAGGTCGGCGAAACCGGCGACCTCGCGTTCAACGAAACGCAGCTGCGCGAGATCAGGGAGGAAGCCTTGTTCAAGGACGAGATCGCGCAGTCCATAGAGGCCTTTGTCAAGATGATAGAGCAATTCGCTTATTACGGGAGCTGCCTCAGAGAGGTGGCCAACAGGGACCTCACCGTGAAGGTGCGCACCTTGAGCGACAAGGATACCTGCGGCATCGCCCTGAAGAATATGCTGTCCAATCTGAATTCGATATTCGGGGAGATCAGCATGTCCGCGTCGCAGGTGGCTTCCGGCTCGTCGCAGATCGCGCAGGCCTCGACCAATCTGGCGACGGGCGCCGGCGCGCAGGCCGCGACCATAGAGGAGTTTACGGCCACGGTGACGGAGGTGCATCGCATGGCCGACGAGAACACGCGGATGGCCACGGAGGTGCTGCAAGACGTGCATGAATCCGGACGCATGATGAACGAGTGCACGAGCGAGATGGACCACATGCTGCGCGCCATGCAGGATATAAACGAAAAATCGCAGCACATATCCAACGTCATCAAGGTGATAGACGAGATCGCCTTCCAGACGAATATCCTGGCCCTGAACGCGGCCGTGGAGGCCGCGCGCGCCGGGCAGCACGGGAAGGGCTTTGCCGTCGTTTCGGACGAGGTGCGAAATCTCGCGTCCAAATCCGCCGGCGCGGCGAAGGAAACGGCGGAGCTGATTGAGAGCAGCCTGCGCAGCGTTTCCGAGGGCAATACGATTGTGGCCAAGGTGAACGACAGCCTGCAGGCCGTCGGCGCCATCTCCGACAGGAACGCCGCGTCCGTGGAGAAGCTGTACAGCGGTTCCACGCAGCAGAGCGGCTCCATGGCCGAGATCAATACGGCGATCACGCAGCTGTCCGCCGTCGTGCAGGCCAATTCCGCCACGGCGGAGGAAACGGCGGCATCCTCCGAGGAGATGTCCGCTCAGTCCGTCACGCTGAACAGCATCGTGAGCCGGTTCAAGGTGGATCGGAACGCGGGCGCGCAGAGCGCGCCGCAGACGCCCTCGCATGCGGAGCCGGACACGGCGCGGGACGCGCCCGAGGGGCGCGACAGCGTGATATCGCTCTACGGCAACGACAAGTATTGAGTAACCCCACGATGGCGCACGTAACGGAATTGTAATAAAAATGCGATTGACAAGCGCGCGAACGGGTGCTATGATTGCCCTAACACGAAAAGCAGTGTAAACCTATGACGAGGAAGTAAAATCGCGAAGCGGTCCCACAGCGAGTTCGGGCCGGTGGAAGCCGAACGGATGCAGCCGCGAACAAATGGGCCTCTGAGGGCAAAGCGAAAGGCGCGATGTTTCGCGTCGAGTAGCGGCGACGTTTAACCCACGTAATCGGGTTGAGGGTGTGATGGCACTCTGCAGAGCGGACGCGCGTGCGCGCGTCAAACAAGGTGGCACCGCAGGCATACGCCTGTCCTTGTATCTACGAGGACGGGCGTTTTTTGTTTGCGGCGCGCGGTTTTGGCAGAGGGAAGCCTTTCATCGTTACGGTTGTCGCCGTGTGAAAACGGCGGCGGTTCCGCCCGGCGCGCTTTCGTTTGGACGGGACGCAGGAGAAGAAAGGAAAGAGAAATGAGCAAGAAAGACAACATTCCCTACAAGATCTATCTGAGCGAGGAGGAGATTCCCAAAGCATGGTACAATGTCCGCGCGGAGATGAAGACGGCGCACCGTCCGATCCTGCACCCCGGGACGCACAAGCCCGTGACGGAGGACGATCTGCGCCCCGTGTTCTGCGACGAGCTTGTGAAGCAGGAGCTGAACGACAAGGACAGCCATATCGAGATCCCCGCGCCCATACGCGATTTCTACAAGATGTACCGCCCGTCGCCGCTCGTGCGCGCGCGCTTCCTCGAACAGGCTCTGCGGACCCCCGCGCGGATATACTACAAATACGAGGGCGGCAACACCTCGGGCAGCCATAAGCTCAACTCCGCGATTGCGCAGGCGTATTACGCGAAGGCGCAGGGTCTGACGGGCGTCACGACCGAAACGGGCGCGGGCCAATGGGGGACGGCGCTTTCCATGGCCTGCGGCTACTTCGACCTTTCCTGCCGCGTCTACATGGTGAAGATCTCGGCGGAGCAGAAGCCCTACCGCAGGACCGTGATGGAAACCTACGGCGCGACGGTCACGCCTTCGCCCTCCGACACGACGAACGTCGGCCGGAAGCTGCTGGCGGACAATCCGAACACGACGGGCAGCCTCGGCTGCGCCATCTCGGAGGCCGTGGAGGCCGCCGTGTCCGCGGAGGGCTACCGGTACGTGCTCGGCAGCGTGCTGAATCAGGTGCTGATCCACCAGTCCGTCATCGGCCTCGAGGCGAAGGCCGCGCTCGCGAAATACGACGAATACCCGGACATCCTGATCGGCTGCGCGGGCGGCGGCTCAAACCTCGGCGGTCTTATGGCGCCCTTTATGGCGGACAGGCTGGCCGGGAAGCGGTCGCCGCACTTCATCGCCGTGGAGCCCGCCTCGTGTCCGTCCCTGACGCGCGGGCGGTTCGCCTACGACTTCTGCGACACGGGCATGGTCACGCCGCTCGCGAAGATGTACACGCTGGGCGCGTCCTTCATCCCCGCCGCCAACCACGCGGGCGGATTGCGCTACCACGGCATGAGCCCCATCCTGTCCCAGCTCTACCACGACGGTTATCTGGACGAGGCCAGGGCCGTCGGACAGCTGTCCGTCTTTGAGGCCGCCAAGATCTTCGCGAAGGCGGAGGGCCTGTTGCCCGCGCCCGAATCCGCCCACGCGATACGCGTGGCCATGGACGAGGCGCTGAAGTGCAAGGAGAGCGGCGAGGCGAAGACGATCCTCTTCGGTCTGACCGGCACGGGCTATTTCGACCTCTCGGCCTACGCGCAGTACAACGACGGCACGATGGAGGACCATATCCCGACCGACGCGGATCTCGCGCGCGGTTTCGCGGGCCTGCCCGCCTGCGACGACGTGGAGTAGGGGCGCGAACAAAAGTCCGGCGCATAAGCCGCGCGCCTCAGGGCGCGCGGCTTATGCGCTTGTCAAAGCGGTTCTTCTCGGCGGCGGTCGGCGGAGCGACGGGATATTTTCCGCTGAAGCAGGCGTCGCAGACGGGGCAGCCGCCGGATTGCTCCAGCACCCGCGCGAGCGATGCCAAGGACAGATAGGCGAGGGAGTCCGCGCCGATGCGCCGCGCGGTTTCGTCCACCGTATACCTGTGCGCGATCAGGTCCCCGCTGTCGGGAATATCGGTCCCGAAGTAGCAGGGGTGCAGGAAGGGCGGAGAGGATATGCGCATGTGGATCTCCCGCGCGCCGGCCTCGCGGAGCGCGGACACGATGCGGGCCGAGGTCGTGCCGCGCACGATGGAGTCGTCTATCATGATGACGCGCTTGCCCTTCACGTTGTCGGCCAGCGGGTTCAACTTGAGGCGCACGGCCCGTTCGCGCCGGTCCTGCGAGGGCTGTATGAAGGTCCGGCCGATGTAGCGATTCTTGATCAGGCCGATGCCGTAGGGGATGCCCGATTCCCGCGCGTAGCCCTGCGCCGCGCTGATGCCCGAATCCGGCACGCCGATCACGATATCGGCGTCGACGCCGCTCTCGCGGGCGAGGCTCCGCCCCATTTCCTGTCTGGCCCATTCCACGCCCACGCCCTCGAGCACGCTGTCCGGCCGCGCGAAATAGATGAACTCGAACGAGCAGAAGGACTTGTCCGCGCGCAGCCCGGAATCGACGGAGCGCAGGCTGTCGTTTTCGACGATGGCGATCTCGCCCGGCTCGATGTCGCGCAGGAAGGCGCCGCCCACGGCGTCGATGGCGCAGGTTTCCGAGGCGAACACGAAATGCCTGTCGAGCCGGCCCACGCAGAGCGGGCGGAAGCCGTTCGGGTCGCGCGCCGCGATCAGCTTTCGCGGGCTCATGAGCAGCAGCGAGTACGCGCCCTTGATCCGTCGCATCGCGCGCTGCAGGGCTTCCTCTATCGAGCCTGCTTTGAGGCGCTCCTGCACGATGATGTACGCGATGATCTCCGTGTCGTTCGACGAGTGGAAGATGCCGCCGTTCATCTCGATCTCGTGCCGCAGCTCGCCGGCGTTCACGAGGTTGCCGTTATGCGCGAGGGCGAGGTTGCCCTTGTTGTGCGTCACGACGATGGGCTGCGCGTTTTCGACGTTCGGATTGCCCGTCGTGGAGTAGCGCACGTGTCCGATGGCGGCGTTGCCCCGCATGGCGCGCAGGCTCCGCTCGTCAAAGACCTCCGTCAGGAGCCCGAGCTC
>JAITLA010000004.1 GCA_031278145.1 Eubacteriales Family XIII. Incertae Sedis bacterium | reverse complement strand
ACGTTGATATCCGTGAAGCCCGCGCCGAAGAGCGCGCCCGTGTCCGAATACAGGAGATCGTATTGCCGCAGGAAGAAGTTCACGCTGACCATCAGGAAGAACAGGACGCCGAGCACGATGACCTGATTGGACGCGATGTTCAGGATCTCCCTGAAATTGCTGTTCAT
This sequence comes from Eubacteriales Family XIII. Incertae Sedis bacterium, assembly GCA_031278145.1. Next base: position 4,933 of record JAITLA010000004.1, on the reverse strand, counting down.
CGGTTTTGCGCCGGCGGCGGGTCTGCGCGCGGCTCCGCTTCTGTTGCCCGCCACACCGCCGATCCCGAGCTGCTTCAGGATCGCTTCCACGACCTTGCTGACGGTGTCCCCATACGGGCCGTTTCCGCCGTAACCCGCGGAATAGGGGGATTCCTCCTCGTCGTCCTCGTCGCCCGCCGCAGCGCTCTCAAACAGCTTGGGCTTGCAGACGCTGAGCAGCAGGAAGTAGAACACGACGGTCAGTACGACGAAGGTGATGATCACGCTGATCAGGATCTCGTTCAGCTGCGTGATGCACCTGAGCTTGAATACGTAGAAGGCCACATCCAAATCGAATATCGGATCGCGGATCCCGAAGTCCGTGCTGTTCGTGAACTTGAGGATCTCGAGCCACAGCCCGGAAACCGACAGATAGGTGATGAAGCCCGCCGCAACCATCGAGAGAACAAGCGACAGGAAGCGCAGCGCCTTGGGCCCGACAGAGGGCTCCGTTGCGACGACGCTTTTCAGATATCCCTTCTTGAGGAACAGCAGATAGACGTAGGCCAGCGCCGTCAGTATGATGAATAAGGGCACACCGATCTGTATTTGCGTGATCAGCTTCTTCAGGAATACGCTCGTGTAGCCCAGCTCCCGGAACCACAGAAAGTCCGTGATGAATCCCACGAGCGCCACGCAAAGTCCGATCAGCACCAGCAGGATCACGAGCGCCACGATGGCAATCATTCTGCTCTTTTTCAAACCACATCCTCCTTTAATGCATTATTGCTTCGCCGCCGGCGCGGCATCCGGTTTAACGAATTTTCTTTGCGAGCGCGTCCAAGGCCGCCCGTGCCTCGGCCGGCAACGCGTCGCGCCCGCCCTTGAAGCTTTCCAGTGAATCGAGATATTCCACGCGCCCTTCCAGCTGTTTTTTCAGAAGGCCGATGTAGGCCGCGTCCGCGAAATTCGGCACGAAGCCCGGCACATCCATGGTCTTGAGCTCGGAAAGCGGGCCAAAATCCTTAAAGTCGGCCGTTTCGTCGACGATGGCCTCAAGGATTTCTATCGTGCTTTCCTTGGGGATCTTCTTGTCCAGAAAATGCCCCGTGTTGATGATGTAGCAGGCGACGCCTCTGTGCTCGAAGAGGTATTTGAACTTTTCGTAGTCCTGCACGAGGGGGTAGGTCCTGAACGGGTTCGCGTAGGGCTCGAACACGAGGGCATCTCGATCCACGCCCTCCGCCAGCTTTTCGGCCGTCGTCCGCTTGGTTGCGAGGCAGGCGCCCATGACGGAGGCGAGCACGGGATTTTCGAGCTTCACGACCGGCGGCAGGGAATGGTCCTTCATGAGCCAGACGATGGAATTGATGGGTTCGTCCATCTTGTCCACGCGGTTCGCGGCCCAGAGCTTGGACTTGATGGCCCGGCCGTTGCCGTTTCGGATATCCTCGGTGACGATGACCTTCTTCCCGTCCGCGTCCAGGGTCGCGCCGCAGTTTTGCACCGTGATCAAGAAGCGGTTGTCGTCGGAGGTCAGCGGATAGTCCTGCGTCTTGTCGAAGTAGGAGGGTTCGAGCGCGACGGTCGAGCCGTTCTCCGAGGAGATGATGTAGGCGTCGTCGTGCAGCACCGTCACGTCGTATTTGCCGGCGTGCTTCGCGTGGGTCAGCGTGGATTTTCCCGAGCCGGAGAGGCCGAATACGCCGAGGACATGCGCCTTGCCGTCCTTCCGCACCATGCGCTTCAAGCCGCCGTGGCAGGATGCGTAGCCGTTCCTGTTGGCGACGCCCCAAGCCAGCGTGAGCGTGCCCTTCTTGTGCTCCCCGAAGTAGCGCATGCCGAGCAGGCAGGCGCAGTTGTGCTCCGGATCGAAGTAGGCGAGGCCGTTTGGAAATTTCGGATGCTTGTAATCCGGATCCGAAACGAGGTAGATGTCGGGCTCGTCGCCTATGGGCTTCGATTTTTCGTACATGTCGTCGTAGAATGGGTTGATGTATTGGAAGTTCAGGAGCCAGTTGTAGAGCGTGTTCTCGTAGGTTTCGGGGATCAGCAGGTTCGCGCGTATGATGAAATCCGCGTCGAGGCCGATGTAGGCTTGCGTGTGGTACATCTTCTTGTAGCGCGTATGGAACATCGCTTCCCGCAGCACCTCGGCGATCTCGCCTTCGTTCACGCCCTTCTCCCCGAGGATCACGCGCGCGCCGGCGAAGCGTCCGACCGTTTCCCCGTCGTTAAACAGCAGGATCCGCGCGCCGTCCGGGATCCCAATGGCCTCGGGCTTATGGACCGGCATGTCCGTTTCGATTGTCCCCGCGGCGTCGCGCGCCAAGGCATAGGCTTTTTTCAGATCGTTCATCCTTTCGACGTTGTTGCCGTAAAACGCGGTTTCTATCGTCGTTCTCGACATGGAAAAGGCCCTTTTCCCCGATGTGATTTCTTCTCTTTTAAATCTTGACCGTGTCGCCATTTCTCCTCTCCTTGTTCCTTTTGATATGTGGTTTGTTCCCGGTTTGTTCTTGGTCTGTTCCCGGTCTATTCTTGGTCTATTCTTGGCCGCCGCCGTCCCCGCCGGGATTGTCGGGGGGCGCGTTTTCGCCTTGGGCGTCATTCCCGCCGGCGTTTTCGCCTTGGGTGTCATTCCCGCCGGCGTTTTCGTCCTCGTCCGCGTCGTCGAACAGATCCTTGATCGCATCGACGCCGTGCTTGATCGCGGCGGCGGCCTGCAGCTGCACGCTGTCAAGCCATACGTCGAGCGGGCTGTGCGGCGTGAAGTGCTTCACAAGCGCCGATCCCCCCGTGAAGAACAGGAAGATCACGGAGAGGATCATCGCCACCTTGGAGGCGGTGCTGAATCTGCTGCGGTTTTCCCATTCCTCGATCCCCTTTTCGATGGAGTCGAGGGCCTCACCGATGGAGGGATCGACCTCCGCGCGGCCCGGCGCTTCGCCCGTTTCGGCGTCCGCCTTCGGCCCGTCCGGCGTCGCTTCCGGCCCGTCCGTCGCAGCGTCCGCGTCCGTCGCGTCCGCCTTCGGTTCCGGCACGGCGTCCGCCTTCGGCGCGTCCGGCGTCGCTTTCGGCACGGTGTCCGCCTTCGGCCCGTCCGGCGTTGCTTCCGGCACGGTGTCCGCCTTCGGCCCGTCCGGCGTCGCTTTCGGCACGGTGTCCGGCGCTGGGATCGGAAGGGCCTCGGCATCGGCGCGCGCAGGGGCCGCTTCGATCTCCGCAGGCGCGGGCGGCCTCTCGTCCGGCGTCCGCTCCGCAGGCGCGGGCGGTGCGGCTTCCCGCGTATCCACCGCCGCAGGCGCCTCGGCGGGCGCCTCGACGGCTGTCGCGTCGGCCTCCCGCGGGCTTTCCGCTTCGGGCGTCTTTCCATCCCGCGCGGCATCCCGGCCCGGCTGTCCCTCGGACGGATCCGGGCGCGGGGACGGCGTCCCCCTTCCGGTTGCGGGATCCGTTCGTTTGCCCGCAAAGCCCGGCCAGTCCCACGCGGCGAGCATCTCCCGCGCCTCGTCGAGGATCGGCGAATCGTAGGTCTGAAGCCGTTCGTATTCCCGGTCCAGAAGCTTTTGAAATTCCTCGTTCTTTTGGTCGAAGGTAAAAAAATGCGCGCGATTCGATTTTTCGGCTTTCGATCCGAAGGACGCGCCAAGGTCCTCCCATGCGACTTCGATGTGCGGCCGCGCGGGCGCGGCTGCGCCGCCGGTCCGTTCCTCCGCAGGGTACGCGGCGGTTTCGGGGGGCGTGCCGCCGGCCCGTTCCTCTGCGGGGTATGCGGCGGTTTCGGGGGGCGTGTCGCCGGCCCGTTCCTCTGTGGGGTGCGCGGCGGTTTCGGAAGGCGCGCCGCCGGCCCTCTCCGGCGGCGGGGCTTCGCGCTCCGTACAGAGCGCAAAGAATTCTTCTATGGTTTCGGCGCAGGGGCGCGCATGCGCCGCGTCGTCGTTCGCGCCCGCTTCGCTCTCGTCCCGATCCCGGGTTTCTCCCTGAGCGATGGACGAAGGGGACAAACTCCAATCGAAGTCAATATCCTCGGTCTTGCGCGCCTCCGCACCCGGAAATTTGTGGATGTTCCAGTGAAATTCCTCGGCCTCGGAAGGGCCGGCCGCCGTCGCGCGCGCTTCATCCGCTTCAAACGCATCGTGTGCGGGCGCGAGATGCGCGGATGCCGCGACCGTGCCGGCCTCCTGCGGAGGCGAACCCTCACGCGGTTCAAAAACCTTCGTTCCGTCCGCATCCGCATCCGCAGGGTTTGCTTTCGGGGTTTCGGTCGGCGAAGCGCCGGCAAACGCGGCTTCGTCCGCCGCCTGCCTCTGCTGTTCCTTAATATCCGCGCCGCATACTTTGCATATCAGATCGTTCTCTTCAAGCAAATTACCGCACACCTTGCAATACATCGGATACCTCCCTTTGCTTCACCGTAAATTACATTATATTATATAACATGACGTAAGGCAACGAAAAAACAAAAGGTAACTATCGATTTTTTATTGGTGATTTTTTATTGACAAGCATATCCCGGCATGTTAACATGTGAAATAGGCAAAAAATACATTTTCGCGCGCCGTTAGCTCAGCTGGCAGAGCACCTGACTCTTAATCAGGGTGTCCAGGGTTCGATCCCCTGACGGCGTACCATTCGAAAATTACCGGTATGAGCCGTTTGACAGGCAAATAGCCCGGCAGAATCCGGCCTGAGCAAAAATATCGCAGCGTTTGAACAGTTTCGATTGAACCTTCAAACAGTAATTCGATAATCGGTCGATCGCCTCGGTGAATTGCCTCAATCCCCCGCTTCAAGCTCTCGAAAGCTCTCGCTCCCGAAGATATCCACCACGCGGATTGCGATGCGGACCGCGCCCCCGATCAGGCGCTCGCAGCGGTCCGCGATGCCGCCGCCGTCCCTGCAAAGGTGTATCTGCGGCTTGAAAAACTTCCCGTCGTAATGAAAATCCACG
>JAITLA010000285.1 GCA_031278145.1 Eubacteriales Family XIII. Incertae Sedis bacterium | reverse complement strand
CGGTTCATTTGTGTAACACATACAATGTTGGAATTGTGCGATTTACCGGCACGGGCCACAGTGCCAAACCTGCCCAATACACAAAAGAACCGTCCCCGTGTGTACTTTGTCAGTGACCTCAGGCGGGGTTGCGGGCATACGAGCGGAATGAACGAAGTGAATGAAGCGCTCGCACGAGCGTCAGCGACCCGCCGGGAGGCAATACCGAACCAAGCGGCCTTGATTATATCCACCGAAAATCCACCCTATCGTCGCAACTTTTTGGGGTCTGAATGGTAACGCTTGCGATTTCGCGATAATATTTTTCCGCTTGACAAAGCAAAGAGGGCGCGCTATAATCATATTATTCAGATATGTTTTATATGTAATAATCAAAGACACAGTGCACAGGATTTCCCCCCTCGGCGTTCCGAGCCGGAAAGAGGAAAGCAAAGAAAGGAAAACGAAATGGCCGAAAAGAACACGGAAGCTTGGGGATTTGAAACCAAGCAGATCCACATCGGGCAGGAATCCGCCGACCCCGCCACGGACGCCAGAGCGGTCCCCATCTACCAGACCACATCCTTTGTGTTCCACAACGCCGATCACGCGGCGGCGCGCTTCGGGCTCGCCGACGCGGGCAACATCTACACGCGCCTGACGAATCCGACGCAGGACATCCTCGAGAGGCGCGTGGCGGCGCTCGAGGGCGGTTCGGCGGCGCTGGCCGTGGGCTCCGGCGCGGCGGCCCTGAGTTACACGATCCTGAACCTGGCCTTGGCGGGGGACCACATCGTATCCGCCAAAACCATCTACGGCGGCAGCTTCAACCTGCTAGACCAGACCCTCCCGAATTACGGCATCACGACCACCTTCGTGGATCCGGACGTGGAGGGCGACTTCCAAAACGCGATCCGGCCGAACACGAAGGCCATCCTGATCGAATCGCTGGGCAATCCCAACTCCAACGTCATCGACATCGAGAAGCCGGCGAAGATCGCGCACGACAACGGCATTCCCCTCATCGTGGACAACACCTTCACCTCGCCCTACCTGCTGCGCCCCTTTGAATACGGCGCGGACATCGTGGTCCATTCCGCCACGAAGTTCCTCGGTGGCCACGGCACGACGCTGGGCGGCATCATCGTGGAGAGCGGCAAGTTCGACTGGGAGGCGAGCGGCAAATTCCCGCACATCACGGAGCCCAACGCGAGCTATCACGGCGTTTCGTTCACGGCCGCAGCCGGTCCCGCGGCCTTCGTGACGCGGATCCGCGCCGTCCTGCTGCGCGATACGGGCGCGGCCCTCGCGCCCTTCAACGCCTTCCTGCTCCTGCAAGGCATAGAAACGCTCTCGCTGCGCATCGAGCGGCATATCGAGAACACCCTCAAGGTCCTCGACTACCTGAAAACACAGCCCAAGGTCGAGCGGATCAACCATCCCTCCCTGCCCGATCAGCCCAGCCACGCGATCTACAACAAGTATTTCCCGAAGGGCGCGGGATCGATATTCAGCTTCGAGATCAAGGGCGGCGCGGCGGAAGCCAAGGCCTTTATCGACAAACTGCGGATCTTCTCCCTGCTCGCCAATGTCGCGGACGTCAAATCCCTCGTGATCCATCCCGCCAGCACAACGCATTCGCAGCTCTCGGCGGCGGACCTTCTGGATCAGGGGATCAAGCCCAACACCGTGCGCCTCTCGATAGGCACGGAGAGCATAAAGGACATCATCGCGGATCTGGACCGGGCCTTCGGCTGAGAAGGCCCGCCCGCTCCCTCGCGCGGGCTCTGCGCGACGCGCACGAAAAAACAGGGGCCGCCCGCGACGCAGGCGGCCCCTGTTTGCGTTTCGCTATTCCTCTTCTTGCGGTATCTCCGCCGCGGACATCGCGGCGGCTGCGGTGCCGCTGAGGCGCTCTTCAAGCGCGTCGAGCAGCAGGTTGTCGGGCGGCGCGATGATCTTGGGCCGCGATATGAGCAGCTCCACGCGCCGGTTCAGCTTGCGGCCCTCCGCCGTGTCGTTGGTCGCGACGGGATGCAGCTCACCATAACCGCGCGTGCTGAAATGCTCGGGGCTGAGATCGCCGTCCTCGAGAAGGATGGCGAGGAAGTTCACGGCGCGGGCCAGGCTCAGGTACCAGTTGGACGGATAGCGGTCGGAGTTTGACGGGATGTTGTCCGTATGGCCGGCGACGACGACCTCCAGCGGATTTTCGGGCGTTTGGTTGGCCTGAATCAGATCCGCCAGCGTGCCGGCCTGCGCGTACATGGTCGGCGTGGGATCCGCGCTGCCCGACTCGAACCAGACATCGTTCCTCAGCACGACGAGCACGCTTTCGCCCTCGAACCGGACGGCGATGGTGTTTTCGAGGTTGTTTTCCGTCACGTATTCCGACAGGGATTCATACAGGTTGCCGAGCTGCAAGGCCGCCGCCTCCGCAGCCGCTTGTTCGTCTTGGGCTTGCGCCTTCGCTTCCTCGTCCTCCTTGCCCGCATTGGGGTAAGGGAGCTCCAGATCGCCCATGTCGCCCGATCCGTCCCCGCCGAGCCCCTGCGAAAGGATGTCGGTGAAGTATCCGTTGAAGGCCGTGTAGAAGGCCTCCGCGAAGGCGTTGTATTTTTGTTCATCGACCGAGCTCGACGCGAAAAGCACGATGAACAGCGCGAGCAACAGGGTCAGTATGTCTGCGTAAGGGACCAGCCAACTCTCGTCGGCGTGTTCTTCGTGTTCTTCGTGTCTTTTTGCCATAATCGATTCTCCCGTAATATGCTTGTGGGCGCCTTGCGCCGCGAAAAGCGACGTGCCTGCGCCGGTTTTGCGCCGCCGCGCGCCCTATATAAGACGCGGCCCCGTTTCAGCTTGTTTCGCGTTCGCGTGCGGAAATATAGTTGGACAGGTTGTCTTTCAGCATGCGCGGGTTCATGCCGCGGCATATGCCGACGATGCCTTCCATGATGATGGTGCGCACGAGCACCTCCTGTTTTGTTTTGCGCTTCAGCTTATTGGCCATCGGGTGCCACAGCACGTAGCCCGTGAAGATGCCGAGCAGGGTAGCCACGAAGGCGGCGGCTATGGCGTGTCCGAGCTGTTCCGTGTCGTCCATATGGCCGAGCGCCGCGATCAGCCCGAGCACGGCGCCGAGCACGCCCAAGGTCGGCGCGTAGGTGCCCGCCTGCGAGAATATATTGGCGTTGGCCGCGTGCCGGCCCTCCATCGCCGCGATATCGGCCTCCATGGACTCGGCGAGTTGATCGCTGTCAACGCCGTCCACCAAGAGCTGCAGACCGCGCGTCAGGAAGGGGTCGCTCTCGTCCGCGATGCGGGCTTCCAGTACCAAAAGGCCCTCCCGCCTGGCCATCTCCGCAAATCCGAGTATCTTTTCGATGGCCTCCTGCGGCGACATGAATTTGGGTCCGCTG
>JAITLA010000254.1 GCA_031278145.1 Eubacteriales Family XIII. Incertae Sedis bacterium | reverse complement strand
AATGCAAAACAGGACAGCGAAGCGAACACAGTGAGCGGAGGAGTGAAACGTTGCCCGCCGCCCCTCAAAACATAGGCGTCAGTGGGGGATTGCTCATTTTCCCCGCGCTTTAGCGCGGCTGGAAAATGGGACAGCGAAGTGAACCGCAGGTGAACGGAGGAGTGAGGCGAAGCCGAACGTTGCACCCGCCACTGGCAGCTTGGAAAGTTGAAACCCGCCGCCTGTAAAGGCGGGGGACTGACGCCGTCGTTCAAAGCGTGTGACACGCGGCAAGATTTACTTGATGTTCGTGAACTCGACGTTCTTGGTTTGTATCGCGGCCCAAAGCGCGTCAAAGGCGTCGGAGTTGGCGTCTGTCCGGACCTCCGTCTCCGTCAGCAGACCGCTGCGCCGGCCGTCCACATCGCTCTTGAACGCCTCGAAATCCGCCTCGTAGTCGTCCGTCGTGTAGCCGAATTCGTCCATGCGCCAGTGCCCGGTGGCCAGACCGACGGCGTCGTCGTCAACGTTCAGCCATTTGAACGTACCTCCCGGGAAGTTGCCTTCATAGATCGACGCCAGCGCCGCAGGCACCGTTTCCTCCAGTTTCTTGATGGCGCCGGTCAAAATATGTTCGGATTGATCGCCTTGATCGACGTCGCCGCCGAAGCAGGGCTTGCCCGCTGCGTCCGCCGCCGCGAACAGCGAGGGGTTGCCACCCGCCATCATCGGGATGATGATGTCGCAGCCGTCGTTATACCACGCTGCCGCAAGCGTTTGGATTTCGGGAGATGAGGCGGAAGTATTGACGTAGTGATGACGAACCTTGATATCCGTGACCCCTTGTCTGCCCGCTTCATAATTGATGCCTTGTATGTAGCCGTAGGACCAGATGTTCATCGGCGGAATATCGAGACCCGTGAGAATGCCGATGTTTTTAAAGCCGCCACGAACGGCCGCCACGCCCGCGAGGAAGCCGGCCTCGTCGGCCTGATGGAACATGGCGTAGGTATTGTCGGCCAGATATTCCTCCACTCCGCTGGGCTCCACCGCGATAAAGTATGTGTCCGGATAATCGTTTTGCGCTTGGATCAGCGCGTCCACCGGCTGAGAGCCGAGAGAGATGATGACCTCGGTGCCGTCGTTGATTGCCGTCGTCATCGCGTCGTAGTAGCCTTGGGTGGAGTTGTCCAGAGGCTTATACCAAGTATACGTTTTGCCGTTGGCGTCGCCGTAGGTTTTGACACCCGTCCAGGTCATCTGGATCCAGCCGCGGTCGTTGATGCCGAGCGAATCGTCGGCGGGGAGGATGAAAGCGATGTTTGCGCCTTGGGCGTTCTCGCTTGCGTCCGCTCCGGAGTCGGTCTCCGCAGCGCTCGGCTGTTCGGTTGAATTCGTCGCGGAGGAATTTCCTTCTTTCGATCCGCAGGCCGTCAGCGCCGGCACGAACAACATAAGCATCGCCAGCATGAGAGTCAGTACCTTTTTCATCTTCAACATTTTCATACCACTCACTTTCTTTTCTCCTTCCGAATTTGACTTGCGGGTTTACCCGCTCACATGATAACGGTGATCTTGATCGCTTCGCTGTCTTTGATGTTCCGGGCGAGCGCAAAGGCCTTGTCGATCTCCGTCAGGGGGAAGCGATGCGTCGAAAGCCGGGCAATATCCGGCTTGCTTTGCCCGAGAAAATCGACGACCCGCCCCCAAACAGCCGGTGAACCGAGCATGCCCCGCACAAGAAGGCCACGCATCTGGATCTTTCCGATTTCAACGGGAATGGCTTCGCCCACGTTTACGCCGATGTACGACACGCGCCCGTTGTTTCGCGCGATGTCCAGTGCCTGCTTCATGCTGTCGGCGTTGCCGGAGGCCTCAATGACAAGATCCGCGCCAAAATCGCCGGTCAAAGACTTAACCCCTTGAACGATGTCCTCGGTTGTGGGATCAAAGGCGCAATCCACGCCAAAAGCCTTCGCAACCGCGCGACGACGGGCCTGCGGCTCGGAAAGCATAACGCGCGCGCCCATTGCTTTGGCCGCCACTGCGGCGCAAAGGCCGATGGAACCGCCGCCGGCGATGAAAACGGTATCGCCGGCATCACAGCCGCCCACAGCGTGAATGCCGTTGTAGGCCACCGAAAACGGCTCTATCATGGACGCGGTGATCCAATCCATGCTGTCGGGGATCTTATGCAACAGCCGCGCGGGCAGTTTGTAATACTCCGCAAACGAGCCGTCCGTATTGATACCGCGCTGTACCGGTTCAACGGCGCAGTAATCCGCATACCCGTCCCGGCAGATTTTGCAGGAGCCGCAACCGCTGTTGCCCTCACCGACGACACGATCCCCGGGCTTAAAGGCCTTGACCTTTGCTCCGACTCTCACGATCTCGCCGGTCCATTCGTGCCCGCCGATAAAGGGAAAGGGCACGGGCACGATGTTGACACCCGACAAGACCATAAGATCCGTATGACAGATGCCCACCGCCCTTACCCTTATCAGCGCTTCGTCGTCGTCAGTCTTAGGATGTGGCACATCCCTGAGCGCGGCTCGATTCGCCGATTCGTATACATACGCTTTCATTGTTTCAGCCATATACGGCTCCTTCGTTTCCCTGCATTTCCGCATCCGTTACGTTGACCTTCCGGCGCATGTCGCCCTCGAAAAGTTCGATGAGGTTGCCGTCGCAATCGTGGATGAAAATCCCGTATGTGCCCCAGCAGGACGCTTCGAAGACCACGGGGACGCCCATTTCGGCCAGCTGTCGCAAGGTTTTTTCGCGGTTCTCAATCGTCAGAGAGAAATGCTTGTTCCCATTGGTTTTCATGTCCTCATCCGGGTTTTTGCGCGCCTCCGGCACGGGTTTGCAGTCCGGTGGGGAATAGAGCTCCAGAACAAAGCCGCTGTCCGGAGCGTCCATATGCGCCACAGGCGTATCGATGTGGTCAATCCTGTTTCGGCACAGCAGTTTAAAACCCAGTACATCGCGGTACCATTTGACGGATTCCTCCACATCCGAAACGCTTACCGCAAAATGATTGGTGCGCAAGGTGTCAATCGGCATCGGGGTCTCCTTTCCGGCATACGGGCGCGCTTACGGCCCGCCTGCCCGTCCATCCCATTGAATGAATTCGATCAGCACATTATCCGGGCCGTAAATAAACGCGACATACATGCCAAAGCACTGCGCGGGGCCCATCACGGGTTCAATACCCTTCGATCCGAAGTGCGCCAATTCCTTGTCCAAATCCTCTACCGCAAAAGCGATGTGTTTGGTCCCTTGCGTCTTGCTGTCCGTATCGGGATGCAAGCGTTCCTCCGGCACCGGCTTTGTCTCCTTGTTTTCAAAGAGCTCAATTTCAAAACCCGCGCCGTTGTCAAGGAAGGCGACGCGAAAGCCTACGGGGACAAAATCCGATTTTTCTCGGAGCACGAAGCCCATAACATCCTCAAACCAC
>JAITLA010000249.1 GCA_031278145.1 Eubacteriales Family XIII. Incertae Sedis bacterium | reverse complement strand
AGCCGGCGCTTTCGTTCTCGGCAATGCGATAGTTGAATTCCTCCATGCTTGCGGGCACGTCCACGAGGCTCTTTGCCAGCCGGATCGCCGCCTCGAGGCCGTCCGTTTCCGCCGCGCGGGCGGGTGCCGCCGCACCGAGGACCAAGGCGGCCGCGCAGACGAGGCCGACGAGGCGTTTTGACAGGTTCATACGCATCCTTTTCACACGCTCCTTTCCGTTCTTCCCTTAACACAACAAAATGCTTTATCGCGGCGCCCTTCCCGCGTCCCGGCGGACGGGCGACAAGGGTATGACGGCGCGCGGTCCTATGAAGTTCCATAATTATGAAGAATCTTCTATGTCAGATATCGATCAAAAGCCGCACGGGACAATGATCGCTGCCCCGCACCTCTTGCAGCGGCACCACATCCGCCACGCGGTCCGCGATGCGGTTCGAAACGAGGAAGTAATCGATGCGCCATCCCACGTTTCGCGCGCGGGCGTTCGCGCGGAAGGACCACCAGGTATAGGCGTCCGGCCGGTCGGGGTAGAGATGCCGGAAGGCGTCGGTGAAGCCCGCCGCAAGCCGCTCGCCGAACTTGCCGCGCTCCTCGTCGGAGAAGCCCGCGTTGCCGCGGTTGCTCTTCGGGTTCTTCAGGTCTATCTCATTGTGGGCGACGTTCAGATCCCCACAGAGTATGACGGGCTTCCGCGCGTCGAGCCGCGTGAGGTAGGCGCGCATCGCGTCCTCCCACTCCATGCGGTAGCCTATGCGCGCCAAGCCGTCCTGCGCGTTGGGCGTGTACTCCGTCACGAGGTAGAAATCGTCGAATTCGAGCGTGATCGCGCGCCCCTCCGTGTCGTGGCCCGCCGCGTCGATGTCGCAGCGCACCCCCATCGGATGCAGCCGCGAGAACACGGCCGTGCCGGAATAACCCTTCTTGTCCGCGCTGTTCCAAAACTGCTCGCGGCCCGGCAGATCCACCGCGGCCTGTCCCGGCTGCATCTTCGTTTCCTGCACGCAGATCGCGTCCGCGTCCTCACTGCGGCAAAACTCCAAAAAACCCTTGCCGAGCGCGGCCCGAAGACCGTTCACGTTCCAGCTCACAAAGCGTTTCAAAGGTCCCGGATCTCCTTTCTGTATATGCGCACCATCACGACGGCCAGAATGCTCGTCGTAAAGATCTCCGACAGCGGGTAGCAAAACCAGAAGTAGTCGAGGCCGAAAAACCGCGCGAAGCACCACGCCATCGGCAGCGTGAAGATCATCTGGCGCATCAGGGACAGAATCATGGTCAATACGCCGTGCGCCAGCGCCTGCAGGAGCGTGATGGACACGATGGCGAAGGCCGCGAACACGAAGCCGACGCTGATGATGCGCAGCGCCCGCGAGCCGATGCGCAGCATGTCCGGCGTGGCGTTGAACACAAGCAGGATCTCCTCCGGAAAGAGCTGAAAGACCAGCAGGCCTATCGTCATGATCACCAGGGCAACGATCACGGCCTTCCTGTAGGCTTCCATGAGCCGCGCCTTGTTGCGCGCGCCGAAGTTGTAGCCGATGATCGGTAGCGCGCCCTGGTTCAGGCCAAACACGGGCATGAAGATCAGCGATTGTATGCGAAAGTACACGCCGAGCACGGCAATCGCCGTGGGGGTCAGCCGGATCAAAATGAAATTCGTGATCGACAGCGTGAACGACATAACGGCCTGCATGATGATGGATGGCAGCCCGACGGCGTATATGTCGAGGATGGTCTTGGCCCGCAGACGAAAGCCCCGGAAGCGGATATGCACCGCGTGCTTGAAGCGGAACAGCATGAAGAATCCCAGCGACATCGCGATGAACTGGGCGATGACCGTGGAAACGGCGGAGCCCGCGATGCCGAGCCGCGGCGCGCCGAAGAGCCCGAAGATCAGGATGGGGTTCAGCACGATGTTGCACAGCGCCCCCGCGATGTTGAAGATCATCGGAAAGAGCATGTTCCCCGTGGCCTGCAGGATCTTCTCCGTGTTGATCTGGAAGAAGACGAAGAGCGAGCCCACGCTCACGATTGTGCCGAAGCGTATCGCAAGCATGCTGATGTCGGGTTCGTCCGAGAACAAGTGAATGAAGGGCGCCGTACCGAACAAGCCGAAGAGCGCAAAGACGACCCAGCTGCAAACGGCCAGCAGGAAGCCGTGCGCGGCCGCGTGATCCGCCTCCTCGAAGCGCTTCTCGCCAAGCCGCCACGCGATAAGGGAACTGAGCCCGACGCCCGTGCCGACGCCCACGGAGATCATGAGCATCTGTATCGGAAAGACCAGCGTGACGGCCGACAGCGCGTTCTCCGAGATGCGCGCCACAAAGAAGCTGTCCACAATGTTGTAGAGCGCCTGGATCAGCATCGAAATCATAGCCGGAAAAGACATGCTCGCGAGCAGCCTGCCTATGGGCATGACGCCCATCTTGTTCTCTCTTTCGTTGTTGTTCGTTCCCTTGTCGTCCGTATGGTCCATTCTCTTCAATGCCTTTCTGTCATAAGTCGCAAGGAACAGAGCGTCCGCAGCCGATCACGGCGTCCCGAAAGGCCGTTTCCGGCCACTAAAAAATCACCCTGCGGCGCAAGACAAAGCAAGCGCCGCAAGGATGAATTCGAATCCTTGCACGAGGGGATTTGATCAAAGCCGCAGGGGCCGGCGGGAGGGTCGCCCTTGCGGCCGCGAATTCGAAGGATGAGCAAGCCGTAAGCCGGGTTCTGTGTCCCGCCTCGCGCGTCGCGCGGGCGGGTGGCAATCATCTATCTCGACCTGCTGTCGCCAACAGGCTCATGCGGCCTACCATACCGGGCAGCGACGGGCCGCCGCTGTCATCCGAAGATGACGATGCCCTGCTTGGCCTTGCTCCGGACGGGGTTTACACGGCCGACATGTTACCATGCCGCCGGTGAGCTCTTACCTCACCATTTCAACCTTACCACGGCACAAGGCGGCGTGTAAAAATAACCTGGGCGGCTTGCTTGTCTTTTTTCCGCCGGGCTGTGTCGCAAAGCCTCGCCGGGCGAAAAAATCCTGCGCAATCCATGCATATTATTTTTACACGCCACCCTACCCGTTTCGGCGGTGTGTTTCTGTTGCACTTTCCTTAAAGTTGCCTTCACCGGACGTTATCCGGCGTCCTTGCCCTCTGGAGCCCGGACTTTCCTCATGCGCTCCCGCGCACGCGACTGCCTGGCTTACTCATGAGTATAGTATATCACGAATCGCGCAAAAAGGGAATACGAAATCTTAATGCGGTTTGTGACGTTCCCACTCACCCACCACGCTGTTTTTTCCTGGGCGGCAGCTCACTTCGCAAGCCAGCGCCCATTCTTCCGTGCGCCCTCGCGCACAAGCAAGCCCTTTGCCTTGAGTACGGCAAAGGTACCCTGCACCGCCCGACGCGATTTCCCGACGGCCTTTGCGGTGTCCGCTTGCGTCGCCTGTGGATTTTTGCGCAGAAAACTCAAAACGGCCGTTTCGGCCGGGGCGCACCCCTCATCCAAACTGCGCTTTACTTGCGCTTTATTTTGCGCTTTA
>JAITLA010000155.1 GCA_031278145.1 Eubacteriales Family XIII. Incertae Sedis bacterium | reverse complement strand
GTACGAAGGCGCTCTCCGTCACGTACAGCGATATCGCGATCTATGTGAACGACGAGGCGATCTCGCCCAAGGACGCCGACGGCAACGCGGTTGAACCCTTCATCGCGGACGGGACCACCTACCTGCCCGTCAGAGCGGTGGCGGAGGCGCTGGGCTTCGCGGTATCGTGGGACGGCGCCACGAAATCCATCTACGTGGGCGAACAGCCCGAAGTCGCCGCGGCGGCGGACAACGAGGCCAACAGCGCCGTCTACGCCAAGTACCGCGCGGCGGCGGATGCGATTGAGGCGGCGGATTCCTACGAGGCCTCAATCAGCGGCGATACGATCATAACCGCGGACGGCAAGAAGACGGAAATGACGCTGGCCGGTTCCATCAAGCTGATCAAGCACAGCGATACCGACGTCGAGTTCATCTCCGAAACGACGGCTACGGTCGCGGGCACGGAGGTTGCGGCGAACGTATACTACAAGGACGGCATCCTCTATACGGAGGCCGGCGGCGAGAAGATCAAGATGGCGCTGCCCCTTGAGGCGGCCCTTGCGAAGGCGCAGACCTCCGGCGTCGAGATAGAGGAGGAAGCGATCAAAACGCAGTCCATGGACGGCGACACGATCACGTTCACGCTGGACGGCGGAAAGCTCTCGGAGCTGGCGAACGCGGCCCTGAGCGGCTTGAAGGAGTTCTTGCCGACATCCGGCTCCTATGCCTTCGGCGATGCCGTCTGCACGACGACGCTGGATGCGGAAGGCGCGTTGAAGGATATCCGGATAGCCTTTTCGCTGGATTTGACCATCGAGGACGCGATCACGACGCTCAGCTATGATCTCACGACAAGCTACACCCGGGTCGGCGGCGTAAGCATCACCGCGCCCACGGATCTTTCGAGCTATAAGGACTTGGATACAGGGGCGAAGTAACGAAGCAAGCCTCGGGATCGAAGCCGAACGAGGCCGTTTCCGCCGCGCGGAAACGGCCTTTTTGCGTCGCGAATCGGGCCGCCGAACGCAAGGGGGCGGGGAGGGCGCTCCGCCGTGTTCCTCATTCGCTCTTCACCTTCTGAAGCTCGCCAGGACGAGCAGCTGCCCGACGAGCGCGAGGGTGGGCGCAAGCCATGAAAATTTGAAGCCGAACAGGATCGTCAGCAGGACAAAGGCCGCGAGCGCCGCAATCCACAGCGCGCCGGAAAGCAATCCGAAGCGTTCCTCCGCAGCCGGGTTGCCAAAGCGTTCTCGTTCGCGTTTCATGTATTCCTCGCGCCGCGCGCGCACCCACGGCTTGCTCCTGTCCTCTTCCGTCAGGATCAGAAAGGCGCCGAAGGCCGCGCCGGGCAGCGCGAAGGGAATCAGGCTTGCCACCGCCGGCATGAGCCCCGCGCCCTCCGCGAAATAGGCGAACAGGGACGTGAACACGCCGAAGAGGAAGAGCGCGCCGGCCGCAACGTAAAGCAGCGCCCGTTTCGTCCCCATGGCTTCGCGGGCGGCGGTTTCCTGCGTGAGGGCGAGAAAGAGCAGCGCGATGGCCGGTATGCCGACAAAGAAGAGCGTCGTACCGACGGGCGCGAGCGCGCCGCCGGAAACGAGCAACGACAGGACGGCGACGAGAATCCCGAAGCCGACCGAGGCGCCGCACAGCACGAACAAGGCGATCCGCCACGCCGGCATATAGCGCCGGGTCCGCATGTACATCTTGCCGAGCAGCTCCTGTTTCTTCCTGCGGCTCAGCTCGTCCGCCGCGGCGGACATATCGCCCAGCTCCTTCGTGGCCCTGTCGAAGGCCTCCCTTTCGCCGACGCCGCTCTTCGCAAGGTCCGCGATCCGCTCGTCCAGATGGTTTCGCAGCTCCTCCTTGAAGTCCGCGAGCGCAGCGTTCTGCTCGTAATCCGCGAACAGCGTGTCGATATATGCCTGTGTGTGCATCACTTTTCCTCCTTTAACAGATTGCTCAGGATTTTTTGCGTAAATTCCCAATCCAGCAGATTTTGCCGATAGAGCGCGCGCCCCTTGTCCGTGATGTGATAGTATTTTCGCCGCGCGCCCTGCGTTTCGTCGCCCCAATAGGATGTGATACAGCCATCCTTCTCCAGGCGCTTGTAACTCGAATACAAGGTGTCCGCCTTCATTTCGTACAAGCCCTCCGTGCGGGCCGGGATCCGATTGTGGATCTCGAGGCCGTAGCGGTCGGCGTTCATCAGAACGGCCAGCACGATGGTGTCCGTGTGGCCCCGCAGGAGGTCGGAGGACAGTTTCGGCTCCATGCATTTCCCCTTTCCGTCACATATATTTTCTTGACAATGACAATGATAACACAAATATATGTGTCTGTCAAGTATATATTTCGCAAAAAAACCACCCGGCATCTGTGATGTTACTGCTCAAAGGTGTACGGTTCGCGGCGGGCGGCCCCGTATTTTTCTCACGTTCGCAAATCCACGCGGCTGCCGTCCTCTATCGCGTCGTCCGGCGACACGATCACGCGCTCGCCCTCCTCCAGGTTCGCGCGGATCTCGTAGAAATCCTTGCCCTTGCGGCCGATCTCGACCTGCCTGAGCGCGGCGCGGCCCTCGCGCACCGCGTAGACGAAATCCGCGCCGTTCAGGGAAAACACGGCCTTTCGCGGCACGGCGATCACGTCCTCCGCCTCGTCGATCACGATCTCGAGCTTCACATCGCCGCCCAGTATGAAGCCCTCCCAAGCATCCGCGGAGATCTCCGCATCCACGCGCTTCTGCACGATACCCAGCTCCGACATCTCCTCGCTCACCTTGGGCGAAAGCTTCTCCACCCGGCAGACGGCGTCCGGCCGATCCGTCAGCATGACGCGGTCGCCCGCGCGGACCTTCGCGGCGTCGTCCGCGAGCAGGCTCACGCGGATGTACAGATCGTTCATATCGGAGATCTCCACGAGGGGCGTGCCCATGACGGCCGTATCGCCCTCCGAAACGAAGCGCTCCGTCACCACGCCCGCGCGCGGCGCCTCCACGCGGTTTTCCGGCGCGTTCTCCCGCATGCTCCGTATCGTGTACCGCAGGGCCTGCAACTGCGCGGAAAGCTCCTTCTCCAGCGTTTCCGCCGTGTCGTACTCGTTGCGGCTCACGGCGCCGTTCTCGTACAGGGTCCAAAGCCGGCTCGCGTTTTGCCGCGCCTGCGCCAGCTGCGCCTCAAGACCCGCAGCCTGCGCCTCGAGGCTCTTCACGTCCGAATCGCCCGTGACGGTATCCGTGGTCAGGAGCGTCGCCCCGGCCTCCACGAGGTCGCCGGTTTCGCAGAGCACGGAACGGATGTCGTAATTGCTTTTCGCGAGAACCACACTCACGCTGCGCGAGGTGACGACGCCCGTTTCCTCTATCGTTTCCGTGACCGTGCCCCGGCTCGCCGCGACCGTATCCGCCGGGATCGCGCCGGAACGCATCAGCGCGTATGCCCCGGCGGCGGACGCCGCGAGAAGGACCGCCGCGATCAGGATGACTTTCTTCTTGCCTTTCATACTCGCCTCCATCGGCGGCCTCACGCTCTGTTCTTGAGGGCCGCCATGAAATCCAATTTCTGTATCTTCCTATAGGTCGCGACCTGCGCCAACACGATGAAGAACACGGCCGATAGCATGGCTTGCAGATAGTGTACGGGGCTTGCCCGCAGATGCATGGTGTATTGCTCCGTGCTGAAGATCTCCGAGCTGTAACGCAGAAACAGGTTGGCCAAGGGGATGCCCGCGAGGATGCCCGCCACGGAGAGCACGTTGTTCTCCTTGAGTAGAAGCCGGAAGATGTCCCCCGCCGAAAAGCCCAGCACGCGCAGCGACGAGAATTCCCGTTCCCGTTCCCCGATGCTGACAATGGTGGCGTTGTACACGATGGCAAAGCCCAAGACGCCGCTCAGGAGCACCATGCAGAATATAAAGGCGTTCATCATTTGCGTGTATTCCCGGAACACCGCCTTCGTGGCGGCGAGCGAGTACACGGACGCGACCGCCGGCAAATCCGAAAGCTTGTCTTCGGTGCGCGGATCCCCGGCGTTCATGAAGAAGCCCGTGACGACGCCGGGCGCGAGGTATTGCTTCGCCAGAACGTCCTTGTTCATATAACCGTTGACGCCCATGGCCTGATAGACGATGCCGCGCAGTTCCACCCACCGGTCCTCTTCGCTCGCGGAATGGGCGTGCAGCTTGACGCGGTCGCCCACGCCGACGCGCAGCTTCTTCGCCGCGTAATCGCTG
>JAITLA010000240.1 GCA_031278145.1 Eubacteriales Family XIII. Incertae Sedis bacterium | reverse complement strand
TCCCAGACGCTCCCGTCCTTCCTGACGGCATAATAATTGCTGAGGGTTTCGCCGAACACCTGATCCGTATCCGCCGCAAGCGCGGGGGCGGCAAGCGACGCACAGAGCAGCAGGGCAAGGGCAAGACACAGTGAGCTTCTTTTCGGGTTTGGTTTTTTCATCTTGGATTCCTCCTGTTTGATTTATGCAAGGTGTTTTGCGCGCCGTCCCGGTCCACGCCGAAGTCGAGCGCGGCGGCGGGGGCGGCCCGAGATTCGATTGCGATTTCTTTCTTGCACATGATTTTGCCTCTCTTGTGGTTTCGCGGTTGTTTTGCGTTTTGTTCGACGCTTGCCCGGCGCGGGTTTCGCGTCTTGGCTTTCTCGCCATATTTGTATTATATAGCGCAATAACTTGATTTACAACATAAAAAACCCGCCCCCCTGTCTTTGTTGTGCCAAAGTCGTGGTTGCGCCATAAATATCTCCGCCTTGGTTCGGATTTATAGTATAATGGAGGCAAGCAATCGGAAAAAAGACACGGGACTTAAGAACATGAAAAGCACAATTCGCAAGAGAAGTTTCGAGGCCGCCTACAGGCTGCTGGACAGGGTGTCCCCCATAGACGGGGACTGCGGCCTGCTGTGCGGCAGCGCCTGCTGCTGCGCCGGCGAGGCGGAAGTGACCGCGCAGGGTTTCAAGCTGGGCATCTACCTGCTGCCCGGCGAGGAGAAGCTGCTGTTGTCCGAGGATCGCGGCGATTCGTTTGAGTGGAGCGCGTCCAAAGCCGAGGAAGGGGATTTTCCCGATTCGTGGCGCGGGCACGTCTATTTCATAAGGTGCAAGACTCCGCCCCTGTGCCAAAGGGAGCTGCGCCCCTTGCAGTGCCGCTTCTTCCCGCTGGCGCCCCACCTGCTCGCGGACGGGCGCCTGCGGCTGATCCGCTTCCCCATGGACCGCCGCCTGCCCTATACCTGCCCCTTGCTTTCGGAGAATCGGCCCCTGTCCGAGGCCTTCATACGCGCCACGTACACCGTATGGAAACGCCTGATCCGGGATCCCCTGATCCGCGACCTCGTGGCCTACGATTCGGAGGACAGGGACGCGGACGCGCTCGTGTTTGTCGAGGTCCCGCCGCGCGCGCGCGGCCACCGAGCCCCCGCGCGCCGCCCATGACCGGGAACCGCAGCCGCCCGCGCGCGGCCTCTCCCCTACCCGATCAGGCTCGTGATCGTGTAGAATATATAGATGTGCGCGGGATAGAAGACGTAGAAGAAGTATTTGTTTCCCCTTCCGCGCGCGCCGTTGTACAGCAGGATCGGCACCGCGGCGAAGATCATCATCCACTGCACGCCGCCGCCCAAAAGCGTCAAGAGCCCGATTGCGACGAGGGCCAAGACCTGCAACAGGCGCTTCTCCCTGCATACATAAAACAGCACGCCCAGAAGCACCAAGGCAAAGCCGCCCTCCGTCAGGAACACGTTCGGGATCATATTGATCAGCAAAAACAGCAGGCCGGCGTAGGGGCTCTCAAAAAACGCGGGCGAAGTGAGCAGCGCGAGGCCGCCTATGCCGATCAGCAGGGAAAGCAGCGTCAGACCGGCCGCAAGCGCGACCTTGGCGGGCTTCCTTTCCCGAATCCCGGCCCGCAGCATATCGACCATCCACATGTAAAAGGCACAGAGGAACAGGGTGCCGAAGATGTTGTTGATCAGCATGACCTCCTCGTTCGGCAGC
Organism: Eubacteriales Family XIII. Incertae Sedis bacterium; assembly: GCA_031278145.1. The sequence goes on along the minus strand of JAITLA010000240.1, from coordinate 5,691 downwards.
GCGGAACGCAGCGCGTGGGAAGCCAGATTCATAAACTCGAAGCCGGCGAACAGCAGCAGCATATACCGCTTCCTGTTGCGCGTGTAATGGAAGCCTTCGGCGCACATGAAGAGGAACAGCGGCGCCACCAAGCGGCCGATCCATGTAAACCAATCCGGCACGCCGAACATAAAAAACATCTGGTGCAGATGGTCGAATACCATCAGGACCACACCCATGAACTTCAAGCCGCCGCCCGTAAGACACCTTATGTCCGCCGGCCTCGCCAAGCCCTCTTTTTCCGCGGTAAAACCACTCATTCGGAAATCCCCCTTTGATAAGCGTTCTCCCTGTTCACGATATACCTGCTCCCGGCATAGGTGACAAAGAAATATATACAGTAAATCGCAATGATAACGAAGGCGGCGATCAGGCTGCTTCCGAGAATGTTCATGTTGCCGAACACATTCACAAAGCCGCTCGCGACCCGAATGCCGACCGCGGCGTGCACGAGCGCAGGCAGCGCGGGCGCGCCGAAGCAGATGAGTATCTGCATGAACAGCGCGGCGTCGATCATGCGATCCTCCGCGCCGATCCGGCGGAGCAGCCCGTAGCGCTCCGCATTGTCGCCGGCCTCCGAAAGCCTGCCTATGGCCAGCACCGCAGCCGCCATCAGCAGGGTCACGACGCCCAGATAGACGGCGAGATAGGCGACGGTGACCGTGGCGGACCGGCTGTACTCCAGCACGCGGGCCTTCGTTTCGAGGCCGCCCCTGAGCGGAGGCCCCCCGGGATCCGCCGGCGAGAGGCCGCGCAGGGCCGAAACGCACAGCCTTTCATACGCCTCGTCGTCCGACGGATAAACGATGTGCAGCAGATCCCGTTTGACGGGCGCGTCCGAAAGCAACGCGTCCGGCACAACCGCGACAATCGTGTAGCTCCTGTTCGGGGAAACCTCCAGGGGATGCGTGTAGACCCTATCGGCGCTCGATTGCAGGCGCCGGCCCGCAATCGTCAATTCCCCGCCGTCCGCGTAATCCGAAAGCAGCTCCTGCCACCGGTCGGAGAACATGTTGGAATTGAAGGCGTATTCGGCGGGGCCGAGCGAAACGGGCGCGATGCCCTGTAGCGCAAGCACCGCGTTGTAATCCGACAATTTCATGAGATCCGGATAGAAGGGCTGCGCCTCGCCGTTCACGCGCAGCGGGATGGGCGCGTCCGCGCCGTAGCAGCGAACCGCCGCGTATTTTCCCGCGGCGGGATCGAAGCCCGCTTCCCGCGCGACGGCGACCGGATCGACGCCGGGATACGCGCCGGCCTCCGCATCCTCCGCGGCGCGCACGGAGAAGGTCGCGTCAAAGGGCGTGCCCCTGCGCAGCTCGACCGACAGCGCGTCCGCCAGCCCCATGCCGGAGGACAGCGTGCAGATTGAGATGGCGAGCATCAGGCACACGAGGGTCATGCTCACGTAGGTCGTGTTGATCCTAGCGGCGATCTGCCGCAGAACGAACATGTTCAGATTCCGCAGATAGATCCCCCCGCTCTGCTGCGCGAGCTTCAAAACAAAACCCGACAGCGAGAAAAAGAAGAGGAAGGAGCCCGCGACGCCCAAGATGACGCAGGCGGGCAGGATCCCCCGCACCGCGATCGGATTCCCGCTCAGGATCAGCTTGTAGGCCAGGCCCAGGCAACAGAGCGACAGGATGAAGAGCAGCACGGAGAGGACGGGTCTTGGCGCCTTGAAGGCCTCGTTCTTCCGCGCCGCACCGAGCAGATCTATGAGCTTCCGCCGCCGCACCGCCCTCAGATTGAGAAGCAGGGCCAGAGCGAACGCGAGCCCGAAATACCCCGCCGTCTTCACGAGCGCCGAAAAGGAGAAAACAAAGCGGAAGGTCCCGATGCCCGCGCCGAGGAGCCGCGCCGTCACCACCGCCATGCCCTGCGACAAAAACACGCCGAGAAAAAGCCCCGCAAAGAGGGCGATCAGGCCCACGAACAGGGTTTCGAACAGCAGGATGCGCGCGGTCATCCACCGCTCCATGCCGAGTATCATATAGAGGCCGAACTCCTTCTTGCGGCGCCTGATCAAAAATCCGTTCGCGTACAGGATCAGGAAGGCCAGAATGACGGATACGAGCACGGAAAACACGCTCATAGTCCGGCCGAGCAGCCGCAGCGCCGCCATTTGACCGTTCGTCATCTCCATCACGGCCCGCTGGCTCTCGATGGAATTGAAGGCGTAGAATACGCACACGCCGAGGCTCAGGGTCAGGAAGTAGATCAGATAATCGCGCAGACTCTTCTTCACATTGCGGAAGGCCAGCTTGACGGACATCATGCGCCCTCCCCGCTCAACAGGCTCAGCACTTCCATGATCCTGTCGAAGAATTGCTTGCCCGTGTCCTCGCCGCGCGGCAGTTGGTGGAACAGTCTGCCGTCGCGGATGAAGAGGATCCTGTCGCAGTGGCAGGCGGCAAAGGCATCGTGCGTCACCATGAGGATCGTGGCGCTTTTTTCGCGCACCAGGCGGCGGAGGCTCTCCAGGAGCGCCCGCGCGGACTTGGAATCCAGCGCGCCCGTCGGCTCGTCGGCCAGAATGAGCGTCGGGTTTGTGATAAGCGCCCGCGCGCCCGCCACCCGCTGCTTCTGCCCGCCCGACATCCGGTACGGATGGCGCTGCAACACATCGGTGATGCCAAGGAGCTCGGCCACTTCCTTCACCCGCGCGTCGATCTCCCGAGGGGGCCGCTTGCGTATGGTCAGGGCGAGGGCTATGTTTTCGTAAGCCGTCAGCGTGTCGAGCAGGTTGAAATCCTGAAAGATGAAGCCCAGCCTCTCGCGCCTGAAGCCCGCGAGGGCCCCCTGTCCCATCTCCGTGATATCCGCGCCGTCTATGAGGATGTGGCCGGCCGTCACCGTATCGATTGTGGCGATGCAGTTGAGCAGCGTGGTTTTCCCGCTGCCGGACGCGCCCATCACGCCCACGTATTCGCCCTTCTCGACCGAAAAGCTGACGCCCGCCAGCGCGCGGGTCAGGCTGCCCTTGTTCCCATAATATTTTTCGACGTTTTGCGCTTGTAAAACCGGCGTCATCCGTCCCCTCCAATCCCTGCCGTCAAGGCTTCCCCGAGGCCGCGCAAGACCGCGCGCCCCTGCGCGTTCTCCCTATTTTAACACGGGACGGAGGGGGCTGCCAGGGGATAGGCTTACGGCAAGATTACAATTTTGTAAGGTATGGTAACCATTTGAACCCCACGCTATTTTCACCCGTTCGCGGGCTCCGATCAGAATTTGAAATAGATGAAGGGATTGTAGGAGCCGTCCACGAGAAAGGCCGTGTTGAGCGCCAGAAGCAGGAGGATGCAGAGCGGTTCGAGCACCGCCATGCGGCGTTCGCCGGCCTCCCCCCGCGAGAGCGCCCGCGCGAGCCGCGCGGGCAGCGGCGTGCAAAAGACGGCGGCGATCAGCAGCGGCCGCGCGTAGCCGCGCAGGAGGTACAGCGCCTCCGCGCCGGCGAAGCCGCTTGCGCCGAAGCCGAACATCGCCGCCGCCGTGCGCGCGGCGGCGCCCGGATCCGACGCGTCGAAGAGCACCCAGCCGAGGATCACGCAGAGCAGGAGATAGACGTGGCCGAAAAAAGCGGGCAGACGATTGAGGCGCCCCGCGAGCGCGTACTTTTCGAGCAGCAGCAGCAGGCCGAAATAGAGCCCCCACAGGATGAAATTCCACCCGGCGCCGTGCCAAAAGCCCGTGAGCAGCCAAACGAACAATATATGCGCGACATGCCTGAAGGGCGGCACGCGGTTCCCGCCGAGCGGGATGTACACGTAGTCGCGAAACCAAGCGGAGAGCGACATATGCCAGCGCCGCCAAAACTCCGTGACGCTGCGCGCGACGTAGGGATAGTTGAAATTCTCGGGGAATTTGAAGCCGAACATATGCCCGAGGCCGATGGCCATATCGCTGTAGCCGGAAAAATCGAAAAAGATCTGCATGCTGAACGCGAGCGCGTACAGCCAGGCGAGCAGCGCGCTCCGTTCGTCCGCGACGCCGCAGGCCGCGGCGAGCTCGCCGAGCGTGTTCGCGAGCAGGACCTTCTTGGCGAGCCCCGTCACGAAGCGCCGCGCGCCCATCGCAAAACGCTCCACGGAGTGCGTGCGGCGCGCAAGCGTGTCCGCGACGTCGGCATAGCGCACAATCGGCCCCGCAATCAGCTGCGGAAAGAGCACGACATAGGTCGAAAAGGTCAGCGGATTGCGCTGCACGCGAATTTTTCCGCGATACAGATCGAAGGTATAGCTCAGGATCTGAAAGGTATAGAAGCTGATCCCGATGGGCAGCTCCAAGCCGAGGGAAGGCACGGACGTCCGAAACAGCGCGCCGAGGTTCTCCAGAAAGAAATCGGAATACTTGAACAGCGCGAGCCCGCCCACGCCGACCGCCACGGAGGCCGCCAAGGCGGCGGTCCCGGCCGGCCGGCCTCGGAAGGCGTCGATCAGAAGGCCGAAAAACCAGCCCGCAAGCGCCTGAAACAGCATCAGAAGCACATACAGCGGCTCGCCCCACGCGTAGAAAAAAAGGCTGCACACGAGCAGCGCCGCGTTGCGGAATCGAGCCGAGCCGCCGGGCATGGGCGTCAAAAAATAGACGGCCAACACAGCCGGCAGAAAATAATAAAGAAATGTCACGCTTGAAAAAAGCATGTATCCGCAGCGCCCTCCGTTCCGGGAAGCCTCACCCGCGCCCGCAAAACCCGCGCGCGCCCCGCCCGCTTTGTAGATTATATCATAAATACGGAGCGAAGCGGAAGTATTTATGATATCGGCCATGCGCGTTTCCGCCAAAGGCGGAAAAATCGCGCGGCACCGGAGCGCAGCGAACGGGTACTTCGCTGCGCTCGCAATCATCGACCACCACTTCAAGTGGTTTGCTATTGGCCCTAACAAGGGCCACATACCGGCGCGCCTGAAAGGCGGGTGTTGCAAGCCGCTACTACCGACTGCCTCTACAAAGAGGCTCCGCTTTTATCTTCTTTTCGAGATGTTTCTTCTTGTTCCGCTATATATTTTTTTATGACATCTTCCGTAATCGTCCCTACCGTTGCCACATAGTATCCCCGCGCCCACAGCGATTTGTCCCATTTGCTTCTTTGTTCCGGGCGCTTGTCGTAGAGCATCAGGGCACTTTTCCCTTTCAGATACCCCACAAATTCCGCAATGCTGAGCTTCGGTGGGATTATCAAGTTGAGATGCACATGATCTTTGCATACGGCCCCGTTCACTATCTCCACCTTTTTGTATTCGCACAGTTTCCGTATGATTTCTCTCACATCATTCCGTATCCCGCCATAAAACCTCTTTTGTCTGTACTTCGGGATGAACACGATGTGATACTGGCATTTCCATCGTGTATGTGATAAGCTGTGTGTGTCCATTGTCCCTCCTTTGTTGTTTCCGTACGTTGGTTTGCAACACCGACTGTATTTTACAACAAAGGAGGGACTTTTTCACTATCCTGCCACGCTACCGCTTATTCTATTCGCACCGGCTCTGCCGGTGGTTTCGACAGCCAATGAGTCTTTCGGGAGCGGGGATCGCACTGAATCCTTCGGGGTTTTGATGCATGACGATGCTTTCGTCATCGAAGTCGATCAAACCCGGCGGGTTCCGGATGTTCGATGTTCGGGAGTTCTTTCCCAAGGCCGCCCCCGGA
>JAITLA010000060.1 GCA_031278145.1 Eubacteriales Family XIII. Incertae Sedis bacterium | reverse complement strand
GGTCAGCGGGATGCCCTCGGCGAGGCCCAGGGCGTGTCCGCCGTGCGGAAAGATGTGCAGGCCGTAGGGGACGCCGTGTTCCGTCAGGGCTGTGGCGAAGTCGATGGAGCTTTGCACGGGCACAAGGTCGTCGAAGGCGGTGTGCCACAGGAAGGTGGGCGGCGTCCTCGCGCTCACGTTCGCGACGGGGTCCATGTCGCGCAGCGCATCCGCCGCCGGGCCGCTCTTCCCCGACAGTTTCCTTATGAAATCCTTCGAGCCGCGCGCGAGGCTGTTCACGCCGTAGCAGGAGGCGAGCAGATCGGGCCGGGCCGAAACCCGTTCCGTCGCGTCCGCGGCGCCCGCATCCCCTTCGTCGAAGCGCGTGGCCGCAAGCGCGGCGAGATGTCCGCCCGCGGAGAAGCCCAATATCCCGATGCGCCCGGGGTCGATGCCCCATTCCGCGGCTCTGTGGCGCACGAGGCGCAGGGCGCGCCGCGCGTCAAGCAAGGCGGCGGGGAGCCCGTAGGGCAGCAGCCGGTACTTGAGAACGAAGGCGTTGATGCCGCAACGCCGGATCCAAAGGGCGACGGGCGCCGCCTCCCGCTCGGCGTGTATCGCGTAGCCGCCGCCCGGACAGACGATCAGCGCGCCGCGTCCCTTTTCCTCCGTGAGAAAGGGCTCGAGCGCGGGGGGCGCTTGCCCGATTGCGGGATCGAACAGGGGCGCGTCGCCTTCCCAGAGCAAGATTTCCTTGGACATGACAATTTCCTTTCTTCCGCCGCCGGCCGCCCGGCGTACCGTCAGCGCAGCAGGTCCTCCGTTTCGTGTCGCTTCTGCCGCGTCATAAGCGCAAAGGCCGCGTCCTTCGTGTCCACGCGGCCCGTGATGACCTTGTATATCTGCTCCGTGATCGGCATCTCCACGCGCTCCCTGCGCGCGAGCCGCCACGCCGCTTCCGCCGTGTGCATACCCTCGACGACCATGCCGACGCGGCGCGCGGCCTCGTCGGGCGGCGTGCCCTCGCCTATCATGATGCCGCAGCGCCGGTTTCTGCTGTGCACGCTCGTGCAGGTGACGATCAGGTCGCCTATGCCCGTGAGCCCGAAGAAGGTTTCGCGGCGGCCGCCGAGCTTCTCCCCCAGGCGGGCGATCTCGATGATGCCTCTCGTCATCATCGCGGCCTTCGCGTTGTCGCCGAAGCCCAGCCCGTCGGATATGCCCGCGCCGAGCGCGATGATATTCTTCAGCGCGCCGCCGAGCTCCACGCCGATCACGTCGTCGTTCGTGTAGACGCGAAAACGGCCGGTCATGAATATGTCCTGCACGTAGCCGGCCAGGTCCGGATCGGCGGAGGCCGCCACCACCGTGGTGGGCAAGCCGCAGCCCACCTCCTCCGCGTGCGAGGGACCCGAGATTGCCGCGAATTTCTTTTCGGGGAACAGCTCCGCCGCTATCTGCGAGCCGGTCTTCAGGGTCTTTTGCTCTATGCCCTTGGACACGTTGATCATGGGCGTTTCGTAGCCGATGTGGGGGCCCGCCTGCACAAGCGCGCTCCTGAAATGCTGCGCGGGCACGGCAAACAGCACGGCGTCCGCGCCGTAGATGGTTTCCCGCAGGCCGAAGGACACGCCGATCCCGTCATGCAGGGCGATTCCCGGCAGATAGCGCGTGTTTTCGCGCGCGCGCTCGAGCTCTCGCAGCAGGGCCTCGTCGATGTCCCAGATCGAAACCGTATGCCCCTTGCCCGCGAGGTTGACGGCCAGCGCCGTGCCCCAGCTGCCTGCGCCGATAATTGCGATTTTTTGCTTCATGCTCTGTCCTTTCGTATCCGCTGTGTTCGGCCGGGCGCTTCGCCTCAGGCCTTATCCTTCCCAAACCGCAGCTTGGGCTCCTCCCCCCTGCGGATCCTTCCGATGTTTTGGCGGTGCTTGATCCAGATGATCGCCGCCATCAGCAGCGACGGCGCGAAATAAACGGGATGCATGGCGTAGACGAACGCGGGGAAGGCGGCCGCCGCGACGAGCGCGCCCACGGAAACCCGCATGCTCAGCAGGATCAAAATCAGCGCGAGGATCAGGATCATCAGTCCCATCCTGAAATCAAAGGCCAGTATGACGCCGAGCGCCGTTGCGACCCCCTTCCCGCCCTTAAACTCATAAGGCAGCGGCCAGATGTGCCCGCAGAGCACGGCTATGCCGCAGAGCATGGCGAAGGCCTCCCCGGCAAAGGGCTTCGCGAGCGCCACGACGAGGAAGCCCTTCGCGATATCGACGAGCAGCGTGACGACGGCCGCCTTTTTCCCGATCACGCGCAGCACGTTCGTCGTGCCCGCGTTGCCGCTGCCGCTGCTTCGGATATCCACGCCGTATATCCGCCCGAGAAGGATGGCGGGGGATATCGTTCCGATGAAATACGCGAGCAGCACGCAGGCGCTCAGCAGCATGGGACTGCGCGCGATGTGCGTGATCTCGTACCTGAGCAGCGCGAGATTCTCAAGCATCCCGCTCCCCCTTTCCGCGATACAGGAATTTTATGGAGCTTCCCTCGAAGCCAAAGCAGTCCCGAATGCGGTTTTCCAGATATCGGGCGTAGGAAAAATGCATGAGCGCCTCGTCGTTGACCTTGAAGAGGAAGAGCGGGGGCTTCACGCCCACCTGCGAAACGTAGTAGATCCGCAGCCGGCGGCCCTTGTCCGAGGGCGGCTGCTTCATCATCACCGCGTCGGCGACGAGGCTGTTCAGCCGGCCCGTGGACACGTGCAGCGCCCGATTCTCCGCGACGCGCTTCGCGAGATCCACCACGTTCGCGAGCCGCTGCCTTTGCAGCACGGAGATGAACACGTCCGGCGCGTAGGACAGGAACGCGAGCTCGGCGCGCAGTTCCTTTTGAAAGCGCTTCATCGTATGCGTTTCCTTTTCGATCAGATCCCATTTGTTCACGACGATAACGACGCCCTTGCCGGCCTCGTGCGCCAGGCCCGCTATCCGCTTGTCCTGTTCCGTCACGCCCTCGCGCGCGTCCAGCATGAGCAGGCAGACATCGCTGCGCTCTATGGCCGCGACCGCGCGTATGACGCTGTAGCGCTCGATGTCGTCCGACACCTTGCTCTTGCGCCGCAGACCCGCCGTGTCTATCAGGACGAAGCGCTCCCCGTCCCGCTCAAAGGGCGTATCGATGGAGTCGCGCGTGGTCCCCGCAATCTCCGACACGATGACCCGCTCCTCGCCGAGCAGCGCGTTGACGAGCGAGGATTTGCCCACGTTCGGCTTCCCGATGACGGCGATGCCGATGGCGTCATCCGCCGCGCCGTCCGCCGCGCCGTCCGGCAGGGCCTCGACGATGCGATCCAGCACCTCGCCGAGGCCGAGCATATTGGCCGCCGACACGGGCAGAGGCTCGCCGAGGCCGAGCTCGTAAAAATCGTAGAAATCCGCGGGCGGGCTCGCCGTGTCAATCTTGTTCACGACGGGAATGACCGTCTTCCTCGTGCGCATCAGCATGTCCGCCACATCGCGGTCGGCAGCGGTCAGGCCATCCTTCCCGTCCAGCATGAACACGATGGCGTCCGCCGTGTCCATGGCCGTTTCGGCCTGCGCGCGCATCTGCGAAAAGATCGCGTCCGCGTTGCGCGGCTCTATGCCGCCCGTGTCGATCAGGGCAAAGGAAACGCCGCGCCATTCGGCCTCCGCGTAGATCCTGTCCCGCGTCACGCCCGGCGTGTCCTCAACGATGGAGATCCTCTTTCCGACGATTCTGTTGAAAAACGTCGATTTGCCCACGTTGGGCCTGCCGACGACGGCGACGATTGCCTTGTTCATTGCGTTTCTTTCCCGACAAAAATACTCGCTGCGAATTCCGCCGGATCAAACACCGCGAGATCCTCCAGCCGCTCGCCCACGCCCAGGAACTTCACGGGGAGATCGAATTCGTCCGCTATCGTGACGACGACGCCCCCCTTTGCCGTTCCGTCCAGCTTCGTCAACACGATGCCGCTGACCGCGGCGGCGTCGCCGAACTCGCCCGCTTGGGACACGGCGTTCTTCCCCGTGGTCGCGTCCAGCACCAGCAGGGTTTCCCGCGCCGCCTCCGGAAATTCGCGCGCGATCACCCTGTCCATCTTCGCGAGCTCCGCCATCAGGTTCTTCTTCGTCTGGAGCCGGCCGGCGGTATCGCAGATAAGCACGTCTGTGCGCTTCGCCTTTGCCGATTGGATGGAATCGTATATGACGGCGGCCGGGTCCGCGCCGTCCTTATGCCGGACCAGATCCACGCCCGCGCGCGCGGCCCAGGCCACAAGCTGCTCACCCGCGGCCGCGCGGAAGGTGTCCGCCGCCGCGAGCAGCACCGATTCCCCCCGCTGCCTGTACAGGCTCGCGAGCTTGGCCGTCGTCGTGGTCTTGCCGCCGCCGTTGACGCCTATCAGCATGAGTATCAGCGGCCGCGCGGCGCTGATCGCGTGGCGCTCGCCCTTGTCCAGGATGCCCTCGACGATGCGCACGATCTGTCCCTTCACCCGCTCCGGGTCCGTCAGCCGCTCCGTTTTGATGGCGGAACGCAGCTCCGCGACCACGCGCATCGTCGTTTCCATGCCCATATCGGAGGTGATCAACGCCTCTTCAAGCGCGTCGAGCATATCCTCGTCGATTTCGGGCCGCATGAAGAGGACGTCTTCAATCTTCTCCTGCAGCCTGCCGAAAAATGATTTCTTGATTCCGAATGCCAATGGTCCGATCCTTTCCTTGTCGTTGTGTTACCATGCACAGGTATACGGTTCGCGGCGGGGGCGGCGGCGGGTGCGCAGGAGCTGACTTGGAGCAAAATGGCTGTATTCTTCGGTTTTGTGAGCAAAGACTTTGGTGAGCTTGGCTCATTGTTTGAGCGAAGCGAGTTTGAGCAAGTTCCCAAAGTCTGTGAACAAAATCGCAAAGAATACCCATTTTGTGACGGAAGCGGATGCGCCCCCGCCGCCGCGCCCGCCGCGCTCTACGGCATCGCGTCAGCCCTCCGCCGATTTTTCGATAAAGCGCTCCGTTTCGGCCTCCCCGAGCCGCAGCGACAGCACCTTCGTGACGCCGCGCTCCGGCATCGTGACGCCGTAGAGCGCGTCCGCGTATTCCATCGTCGCCTTCTGGTGCGTCACGAGCGTGAACTGCGTTTCGCCGAAATTCGAGAGGTATTCCGCAAAACGCTTGATATTGCCGTCGTCCAAGGCGGCCTCCACCTCGTCCAGGATGCAAAAGGGCGTCGGCCGCGCCTTCAGGATGGAAAACATCAGCGCGATGGCCGTCATGGTCTTTTCACCGCCCGAGAGCAGATTCATGTTTTGCAGCCGTTTGCCGGGGGGCTGCGCGTTGATCTCGATGCCGCATTCCAGCGGCCTGCTCTCGTCCTCGAGCCGCAGCTCTCCCCTGCCGCCGCCGAACAGAAGGCGGAAGGCGTCGCTGAAATTGTCCACCACCTTGTCGAAATTGGCCTTGAAGCTGTCCTTTATCGTCCGGTCCATGACCTCTATGGTCTTGCGCAGATCGCCGATGGCCTTCAGAAGGTCGTCGCGCTGCTCCGTCAGAAAGGCGTAGCGCTCGCTGACGGTTTCGTATTCGCGGATCGCGCCGACGTTCACCTCGCCGAGCTCCTTCATGCGAAGCTTGATCTCGCGGCTCTCCTTGACCGCGGCCGCCGTGACAAAGGCCTGCTTCTTGAATTCGACGGCCTGTACGTAGGATATCTCGAATTCCTCCCACAGCTTGTCCTTCAGGGCTTCGAGCCTCGCCTCGTTGCCGGCCAATCGGACTTCGGCCGCGTATTTCTCGCCCTGCGCCTTTTCGAGCGCCGCGTCCAGGGCCGCCTTGCGGCTCGTCAGCTCGTCGGTCAAGCGCAGGGCCTCGGCCCGTTTTTCGCGGATCCGCGCGAGCTCCGCCTCCAGCGCGCGCTTCTCGGCCTCCTTTGCGGCCGCGAGGGCCTCAAGGTCCGAATCGCCAAAGAGGAGCTCCGCCTCCTGCTCCGTCGCCCTTTCGAGCGCCGTCCGGCGCGCATCCCTGTCCCGCGCGAGCTCCGCCATGCCTTCCTCGACGCGGCGCGTGAGCGCGTCGTTGTTGTTTTTTTCGCTTTCGGCCGCGCCGGCCGCGATCCGTATGCGCGTGAGCGCCTCGTTCGCCGCGTCGAGCAGCGCCTTTTCCTCCTCGTAGCGCGCGGCGGCGGCCTCCGCGAGGCGCTCCGCCTCGGCGGAAGCGGCCTTCAGCGCCTCGACCTCCGCTTCCATCGCGCCCGTCACACCGGAGGAACGCAACAGTTCCTCCTCGAGGCCGCGAAGCTCGTCGGCCCGGCTGCGGCGCCGATCCGCAAGCTCCGTCCGCCGGGCCTCCAGATTGCCGGCCTCGTTTTCGAGCCTGAGCCTTTCGAGCTCCCTTTCGCGCAGGGCGTTTTCGGCCTCTTGCAGGGCCTCCGCGCCGGCCGCCTTCTCCGCGCGCAGCGCCGAAAGCGTCCGCTCCGCCCGTTCCTTTTCCGCGGACAGGGCCGCGATCTCCCGCGCAAGCTTGCCGATTTCGGCGCGCCGTTCGAGCAGATTGGCCGTTTTGTTTCGGAATGCGCCCCCCGTCATGGCGCCGGCCGCGTTGATGACCTCGCCCTCCGGCGTGACGTAGCGCAGACCGCCCCGCAGCTCCTTCGATATGCGCAGGGCGTTCTCAAGCGTATCGACGATCACGACCCTGCCGAGCAGATATTCGAAGACGGGCGCGAGCTCCGCGTCGAACTCTATGCGGTCGACCGCGTAGCCGAGGCTGCCCGCCGCGTTCGCAATCCGCGCATCCCGCTTTTCCGCCGGCGGGCGTATGCTGCGGATTGGCAGGAAGGTCAGCCTGCCGGATTTGTTCTGCTTCAGATGGCGGATCGCCGCCTTCGCGCTGTCGTCGTCCTCGCAGACGATGTTCTGCATGGCCGCGCCGAGGGCCGTTTCCACGGCGGTTTCAAGGCCCGCGGGGACGCGCATCAGCTCGGCCGCGACGCCGCGCAGGCCCTTGATGCCGGACTTCATCACGGAGCGAACGCCGAGGCTGTAGCCCTCGTAGTTGTGCTCCATCTCTTCGATGGTCTTTTTCCGCGCGGAAAGCTGCTCGCGGCGCAGATCGGTCCCTTGCGCGGAGGCGGACAGCGCGTCCTCCTTGGCCGCCAGCGCGGCCCGGTCTTCCTCCGCGCGCGCGCGCGCCGCGCGCAGCGCCGCCGTTTCCTCCGCCAGCGCTTCGAGGCGCCGCCGCGCCGCTTCGAGCGCCGCTTCCGTTTCTTCGGCGTCGCGGTCCGCGTGCGCCCTTTCCGCCTCTATCTGCTCCTTGCGCTGCGCAAGCGTTTCACTCAGGCGCCGGATGCCGAGGATTTCATTCTCCTTCGCGGTGCGCCGCCGGTGGGATTCGAAGATGCCGTTTTTGTGCTCGTCGACTTCGGCGGCGGCGCGCGCCGGCGCCGCCGCCTTGTCGGCGGCGACTTCGGCGGCGGCGGTCAATTCCTCCCGCAGCCGCGCGTGCCGCGCCTCCGCCTCCGCCGCGTCGGCGGCGAGGGCCTTTAGCTTGTCCGCTTCGCGCGCCAGCTTGGCGTCGATCTCGCGGGCTTCCTCCGCGAGGCGCTTTTTGTCGCGCGCGAGCGTTTGCTTCCGCTCGTCGTTGACGCGGATCTTGTTTTGTATCTCGTTCGTTTCGTTGACCTTGGACAGGATGCCGTCGCGGATCGCGTTGCCCTCCGCCTCCATGGCCTCGCCCAGGCTTCGGCTCGCCGCCGCTTCCGCGTCGAAAGCCGCCTTTTCCGTGCGGATATCCTCGATGCGCGCGGACAGCTCCGCGATTTCATCCTTCACGTATTCGTTTTTGAGCCCGATGCTCTCAATGTTCTTCAGCGTGAGGTTGATTTCGAGTTCCTTGTACCGGTCCCGCAGGCCCAGGTATTCCTTGGCCTTTTCGCTGTCCGCCTTCAGGCCGTCGATGCGGGCTTCTATTTCCTCCGCGATATCGTTCACGCGTTCGAGGTTGGCGGCGGTTGCGTCGAGCTTGCGCTCCGATTCCTCCTTGCGCGCCCTGTATTTCGTGATGCCGGCCGCCTCCTCGAAAAGCTCACGGCGGCTCTCCGGCTTGCTGTTGACGATCTGCGATATCTCGCCTTGGCCGATGACGGAATAGCCGTCCACGCCGATGCCCGTATCCATGATCAGCTCCCGGACGTCGCGCAGGCGGCAGCGCGTGTTGTTGATCGCGTATTCGCTCTCCCCGGATCGGTACATCCTGCGGCGGATGGCCACCTCCGCGTAGTCAATCGGCAGGAAGCCCGTACCGTTGTCTATGACGAGCGTGACCTCCGCCATGCCCTTGGCCTTTCGCGTCGCGGTGCCGGCGAAGATGACCTCCTCCATCTTGCCGCCGCGCAAGGCCTTGGGGCTCTGTTCGCCGAGGACCCAGCGGATCGCGTCGGAGATGTTGCTTTTGCCGCTGCCGTTGGGACCGACGATGCAGGTTATGCCCTCCCGGAATTCTATTGTTACGGGCTCCGCGAAGGATTTGAAGCCCTGCATTTCGATTCGTTTAAAATACACCTGTTATCCTCTGCCGATGC
>JAITLA010000243.1 GCA_031278145.1 Eubacteriales Family XIII. Incertae Sedis bacterium | reverse complement strand
GGAAAACACGCTGCTTTTGTAATTCCGGTTCGCGTTTACGGCTTGATCCATGTCGTCCTCCGCTCAATGCGTGGTGCTCGGCTACCGGAGCGATAAACGCTCTCTGCCTCTATGATACCTCGAAGCGGGTGCGATTACAACGAAAATTTTCGGGGCTATCCACGCGCAGAGGGGTCTGCGCAATTCTACGCGCCTGTCAACAATATGGCGACTGTTCGGTTATTTCGTTGCGGCGTCGGTCCAAGGCTCACCCCCGGGCCGCAGGAAAGCACCCCTTCCCCGCGATCAAGGTGCCGGCGTTTCCGCGTCCGGCCCGGTCTTGCGCGGCGCGTATTCCCGCACCGTCGTCCGGTTGCGTCCGCTGTGCTTCGATTCGTACAAGGCCTCGTCCGCCGTCCGGAGCACCTCGCTCGTCGGCGTGTTCGCGGTGGGCCGCACGAGGCAGACGCCGATGCTTATGGAAACGTAGGGCGAAACATCCGTCCGCGCGCTCGGTATCTTCATCGCCTGCAGCCTCTCGCGGGCCTTGTCGGCGAGCAGGCAATCGCCCTCGTTTTCCGCCTCAAAGACCACGAGGAATTCCTCGCCGCCGTAGCGGCTCACGATATCCGAGGCGCGTCGGAAGCTCTGTTGCAGGCAATTCGCGACCCGCATCAGGCATTTGTCCCCCTCCGGATGGCCAAAGGCGTCGTTGTAATTCTTGAAGAAGTCGATGTCCGCAAGGGCGACGGCCAGCCGCCGTCCGTCCTTGACGGAGCGCTGCCACAGGTCGTCAAAGGAGCGTGCGAAGGCGCGGCGATTGGCCACGCCCGTCATCTGATCCGTGTTTGCCATGACCATCAGCTCCTTGTTGCTGTTTTCGAGCCTTACGCTCTGCAGGAAGTTTGACACGTACATGCCGTACAGAAACACGGAGCCGCAGGCGGACAGACCCGTTATGACGATCAGGTTTGTCCAGACATCGGTGAGCATGATCGAATTCCACATCTGCGATATGTCGCGGGCAAGGTACATCGCCACGCACACGTAGGAAAAGGAAAGGCCGATGCTGATCAGGCTCTGCAGGGGAGGAATCACGGGTATCATGCTGAGGATCAAAACGGCTATGATGTAGCTGTTGACGCCGCCCGCGGACAGGATGTTGAAGGTGCAGAACGTGAGCTGAATCACGCAGTATATGTAGAGAAAAGCGTTCACGAGAAAGGCCTTGACGCTGCGGCCGGATATCCTTTTCTTTCGCACGCGCGACAGCAGGAAGAAGAACAGCAGTCCTATCAAGAGCGTGACCAAGGAGAGGGCCACGTAATGCATGATCTCAACCGTCCGGCCGCCCGACGCCTCGTAATTCCGGCCACCGCTCGGCTTCAGGATGTTCAGAACATTGAGAACGATCTGCAAAACGACCACGTAGATCGAAAAGAAATACATGCGGTTGACGTTCGTGTCGATCCGCCGCTCCTCGAATTGCGCGCGCAACTCGGGCGGAAGCCTCTGAAACAACCGTCGGTCGTTCCCGCGGTCAATGCCGTCCCGCTCGATATCGTCTGCGCCGCCGCCCACGTTCCCCTCTTTTCCCAAATAATACTATTGCGGTAAGGTGTGATATTTGCACCTCACTTATTATTTCGGCGGATTTGAATTTTTCTTTAGGACCGGGGCTTCTATTCCCCCTCGATATTCCGAAAATCCTCGTCGCGGCCCCAGACGGAATCCACGTGTATCACCGTGATCAGCGCGTTCCCGTCCAGCTTGGCGATGCGGGAGCGTATCAGCATGCTCTCGCGCGGCGAGCAGAGCGTGACCATCTTCCTGCGCTCCGTTCCCGTGTATTCGCCGCGGATCAGGGCGGAGGACACGCCCCGCTCGATGTCGTTGATGATGTAGTCCGATATCTCCTCGTGCTTGTCGGAGATGACCTCGAGCTGCACGATTCTGGTTTCGAAGCCGTAGAGCACATAGTCGGTGACGCGGGCCAGAATGATGGAGGTGATGATGGCGTACAGGGCTATGTTCCTGCCGAACACGAAGCCGGAAGCCAGTATGACGACGACGTCCATGCAGAGCAGTAGCTTGCTGACGCTGACGTGCGGCAAGAGCCGCTTGCTGATGATCTTGGCGACCGTGTCCGCGCCGCCGAACGAGTAGCCGCGCGAGAAGACGAGGCCGTTGCATATGCCGTAAAAGATGCCGCAGTAGACCGCCGCGAGTATCACGTCCTTCTCCTCGAGAAAGCGTATGTCGAGATATTCAAACGCGAAGAGGAAGAGCGGGTAGATCACGGTCATCACGATGATCTTCCGCGCTTCCTTGAAGCCGAGGAACAGCAGGCAGGCCAGCCAGATCACGATGGAAAAACCGTAGTACATAAGCGAAAAGTTTATCATGGGGAAAAAGCGCTGCAATATGCGGACCAAGCCCGTGATGCCGCCGCCCGTAAGGCCGTTCGGTATCATGACGGACATCGTGGCGCAGGCGCCGACGGCGCAGCCCGCGCACAGAAAAAGCGCGTCCACGCCGTATTCCTTCATGCGTTTCTTCCTGTTGTCGTTCTTGTCGTTCTTGTCGTTCATTGTTCAAAAATCACCCCTTTTGTCTGCCGTGTTGCCGTTCCCGCGTCCCCCCGCGCGGCCCCTATCGATTTGCCGTTCAATCAAAACCCCTATTGGGCTTCTAGCGTATTGTGTATCACCACCGCCGCCTCTGCGTTCGTCAATATGCGCGTACCGTTGAAATTGCCTGCGGCGTCGCCCCGCATGATCGAAAGCGCCTTCACGATGGCCGCATAGCCCCCGTACTCCGCCGCCGCCTCGTCATTGAACGCGTTCACAAAGACTTCGGGATGCTCGGCGATCCGCTGCAGCCCGAGATGGCGCACCACGAACTTCGCCGCGTCATAGCGCGTGAGCGCGGCGTCCGCGTCGCGCTCGCCGGCTTTGACCACGCCTCTGTCCGTCAGCATCCTGTAAAACGCGTCCGCGTCGCCGTAATAGCGCTGCTCCGGCGCGTACAGATAGCGCAGGAAGCCCTCCTGCGTGATCTGCGCGTTCGGCTCAAAGTCGGTGCCCTCGATGTAGTAGCCGTTCTCGATCAGCGTCAGGATCG
>JAITLA010000215.1 GCA_031278145.1 Eubacteriales Family XIII. Incertae Sedis bacterium | reverse complement strand
CTCTTGTCCGTCGTCTGCGCGGACAGGACCACCTTGACGAGCAGCTCAAAGCCGTTTTCGTGGACCAGGGCGCAGCCGGCATCCGGGTAGGCCGCGCGCAGTATGTCGAGCACGGCCGCGCAAGCTTTTTTTGACAAGGTTTTCATAAAAATATACTTGACATATTCAGGTATTGGCGATAAACTAATACTTGCCGACCGGCGGGTCGGCGTGAAATTCAGCCGATAATGCGGTGCCGCAGCCTGCGGCGCGGCGGGTTTTCACCGCCGTCCGCGCAAAACGAGCGGCCGGCAAACACTTGTATTCTATAGTATCACATATGAAAGAGAAAGGCAATGCATATGCGCAAGGAAAACATGAGCGAGCGAGAAGCACCGGAGCGCGCGGCGGCGACCGAGGCGGACGCGGCGGCGGAGAAGGCGGCGCCGCGCCGGCGCGTGGGAAGGGCATTGAAATGGATACTCTCCCTGTTCGTCCTGGCCCTGCTCGCGATTGCGGGCTTTCGCATCGTGTCGGACAGGCTCACGCCGCAGGAAACGGCCGAGGAAGCGCCGATCAACGTCCGCGTCGAGCGCGCCGCCGTCGAGGACATTGTCAGCGATCTGATCCTGACGGGCCGGCTCGAGGCGACGGAGGAGGCCATCGTGTTTCCCAAGCTGGCGGGCGAGGTCACGCGGGTCTACGCGGAGCTCGGCATGCGGGTGAACAAGGGCGACCGGCTGTTCGAAACGGATAGGAATCAGCTGGCCGCGACCGTCAATCAGGCGAAGATCGCCTACGATGACGCCGCGACGAACCTGGAGCGGATACGGACGCTCTACGAGGAAGGCGCGGTCGCGCTCCAGATGTACGAGCAGGCGCAGTCCGCGTTCGACATGGCGCGGGAGTCCTACGCGGCCGCGAGCGACGCGATTGCGAACGCCGTCGTCACGGCGCCCATCGGCGGTCACATCACCTCCGTGAACATAAGCGTCGGCGGCTTGGCTTCGCAGGCCGCGCCCGCCGTGACGATTTCCAACATAGACAAGCTGGAGATCAATACCGGCCTTTCCGAAAACATGATCAACAAGGTCAAGATCGGCGACGCGATTGCGGTCAGGGTGAAATCGGTTTCCGAGGACGCCGTGTTCGACGGAACCGTGACGGCGCTCGCGCCCGCGCCCGCCGTAGGCGCCCTCACCTACCCGATTGTCATCACCCTGGAAAACCCGGACGAGGCCGTGAAGCCCGGCATGTTCGCAGAGGTCACGATCACGGCGGACAGGGCGGAGGGCGTGCTCACCGTACCCTCGGGGGCCGTGTTCATCCGCGCGGGCCGGCAGATCGTGATCAGCCTCGACGCCCGTGACCGCGTCGTGCTGAACGACGTGGTCACGGGCGTGGACAACGGTACGCGCATCGAGATCAAGAGCGGCCTCGAGGCGGGCGCCCGCGTCGTCACGGAGGGGCAGTCCTACCTCAACACCGCGTCCAAGGTCAACATCGTCGAATAAACGGCAACCAAGAGGTTACTTCGATCAAAGCTTAAATCAAAACCACTGAAATGGGGGTAAATGTGAGCTTTTCAAAACTGTCCGTAAAACGCCCCGTCACGACGGTCATGCTCATGCTGATCATCGTCGTGCTCGGCGCCATCTCCTTCTCGCGGCTGTCCATCGATCTCTTTCCCGAGATAGAATTGCCCTATGCCATCGTCGTCGTCCAATATCCGAACGCCGCGCCGACGGAGGTCGAAACCATGCTCACGCGCCCCATCGAGCAGCAGGTGGCGACGGTCGAGAGCATCAAGAGCATGACATCCATGTCCATGGACAGCATGGCCATCGTCATGGCGGAGTTTGAGGCCTCCACGGACATGAACTTCGCGTGCCTGAACCTGCGCGAGGCCGTTGACCTCATCGGCGGCTACCTGCCCGACGACGCGACGGACCCCATGATCATCGCGATGGACCCGGATATGATGCCCGTTTCCGTGATCTACGTTTCGAGCGAGCTGCCCCTCTCGGAGCTGCAACAGATCGTGGACGACGAGGTGCTGCCCGCAATCGAGCGCACGGAGGGCGTGGCCTCGGCCTCCGCCTTCGGCGGCCGCGAGAAGGAGATCGGCGTCGAGATCAACCAAGAGCGCCTGGCCGGATACGGGCTCACGCTCTCGCAGATTGCGCAGATCCTGGCGGCGGAAAACATCGCGCTGCCGAGCGGCGACGTGACGCGCGGCGGTCGCAAGCTCATCGTGCGCACGATGGGCGAGTTTTCGTCCGTCGAGGAACTGGGCGCGCTGCCGATTGCGCTCCCGACGCGGGAGGTGATCTACCTGCGCGACCTCGGCAAGATAGAGCAGCGGGAGAAGGAGATCAGCTCCGTCGGCCGCGTGGACGGCGCGCCCGCAATCGGCCTCAGCGTGACGAAGCAGACCGTTTCCAACACGGTGGCCGTTTCGCGGGACATCGGAGAGGCGCTCGACAAGCTTTCCGCCGCGCATCCCGAGCTGCGCTTTTCCGTCGCGATGGATCAGGCGGACTTCATCAACCGCTCGATCCGCAACGTGGCCGAAACCGCGATCATGGGCTGCCTGCTCGCGATTGTCGTCTGCTTCGTGTTCCTGCGCAACTGGGCCTCCACGATGATCATCGCCATATCCATCCCCACCTCGATCATCGCCACCTTCATACTGATGTATTTCACGGGCATCACGATGAACATACTCTCCCTCTCGGGGCTCGCCGTCGGCATCGGCATGCTCGTGGATGACTCCATCGTCGTGATGGAGAACATCTACAGGCTGCGAAGCGACGGCGCGACGGCGGCCGACGCGTCGATTGTCGGCGCGCGCGAGGTCACGATGCCCGTGTTCGCGGCCACGATGACGAAGATCGCCGTGTTCCTGCCCATCGTGTTCGTGCAGGGCATCTCCTCCATGATCTTCAAGGAGTTTTCTTACACCATCGGCTTCGCGCTGCTCTGCTCCCTGCTCGTGGCGCTGACCGTCGTGCCGATGCTGTGCTCGCGGCTCATGCGGACGGAAAACATCGGCGATACCTTCCTGTGGCGCGGGCGCGTCCGCAGGATGCCGATCCTGCCCGTGTTCGAAAGGGGCATACGCGCCCTCGCCGAGGGCTACACGCATCTTTTGCGCTACGCGCTCTCGCACAGGAAGCGCATCATCGCGGGCGCGCTCGCCCTGCTCCTGCTCTCCGCCGCGCTGATCGGCATGGTCGGCGGCGTCCTCCTGCCCACGAGCGACGAGGGCAGCCTGAGCATAGACGTGGAAATGCCCTACGGAACGACGGTCGCCGACGCGGACCGCATCGTTTCCGAGATCGAAGCCTACGTGTCCGCAAACGTCCCCGAGCTCACCGGCTGCGCCACCCAGATCGGCGGCGGCGGGCTGTTTGGCGAGAGCGGCGCAAACACGGCGAGCCTCACCGTGAACCTGACGGACAAGCGGGACCGGGAGAAGAGCACGGCCGAGATCGTGCGCCGGATCGCGGACGACCTCAGCGGCGTCGTGGGCGCGCAGGTGACGGTGACGGAAACCTCGTCCATGAGCATGTCCATGGGCGGCAACCCGATCTCCGTATCCGTGCAGGGTGACGATCTCGACACGCTGCGCCGGATCGCGACCGACTTCGAGGACATCCTCCGCGCCGTTCCCGGCACGATGAACGTGGAAAACAGCATGGAGGACGGCAACCCCGAGATACGGGTCCTCATAGACCGCCGCAGCGCGGCCGTCTACGGGCTCACGGCCTACCAGCTCGCGCAGTCGCTGCGCGCGGCCCTCTCGGGCACGACGGCCACGACGCTCAAATCCGGCGGCGAGGAAACGGACATCGTGCTCTCCCTGAACGGGGAATACGGCGCCTCCGTCGAGAACATGCTGCAGATAGAATTGACCGCGCCCACGGGGCAGACGGTGACGGTGGGCGAGATCGCCGACGTGGTGTACGACAATTCGCCGGCGCAGATCGACCGCGAGGATCAGGTCCGGACGGCGACGATATCCGCGGGCGTGACGGGCCGCGATCTGCAATCGGTGTCCGCCGATACGGAAACCGCGCTCTCGGCCTACCGGATGCCCGAGGGCTACACGTGGCGGATCGGAGGCGAAACGGAGGAGATGGTCGAATCCTTCACGAGCCTGTTCTACGCGCTGCTTCTGGCGATACTGATCATCTTCATGATCCTCGCCGCGCAGTTCGAATCGCTGATACAGCCCCTCATCATCATGCTGGCCATACCCTTCGCGCTGACCGGCGCCTTCCTCGCGCTCTTCATCACGAACACGCCGCTGTCCCTCGTGGCCTTCCTCGGCATCATCATGCTGTCGGGCATCGTCGTGAACAATTCCATATTGCTGATAGATTTCATCAACCAAAACAAGACGGTCTACGATTCGCGGGAGGAGGCCATCGTGAACGCGGGCCGCTTCAGGCTCAGGCCCATACTCATGACGGGGCTGACCACCTGCCTCGGGCTCCTGCCGCTCTCGCTCGGGCTCGGCTCGGGCGCGGAGTTGCAGGCGCCGATGGGCATCACGGTCATAGGCGGGCTGCTCTTCTCCACGGTCATCACGCTGGTCATCGTGCCCGTGATCTACACCATCGTGGACGACCGCAGCGAGCGCTTCAAGCAAAAGCGCGCCGCAAAGCGCGCCGCGAAGCGCGAGAAGCTGGAAGCGGCCGGCATGCTCCGCGCGTAGGACTTTCGGAGGCAAGGATGGAAGAAGGCAGAGCGCAAAAGAAGGAACGGATATTCGAAGCGGCGTTCGAAACATTCCTCGTGAACGGTTACACGAACGCGCGGATGTCGGAGATCGCCGCGCGCGCCGGCCTTGCGAAGGCGACGCTGTACGAGTATTTTTCAAGCAAGGAGGCCCTGTTCGAGGAACTCTTGCACGCGAAGGTGATAGGCCCCTACCTCGCCTTCGAGGAACGCCTCGACAAGAAGGCCTCCTGCGCGGCGCGCATCCGCGACTTCATGCGCATGGAGATGGATTTCCTCTCCGATCTCACGAAGGGGCGGGAGCTCTTGCCCAAGCTGCTGCTGCACGCCGAGCTCATGGGCAACGCGACGATAGCCTCCGCCGCGCACAGGATCATAAGCTTCAAATTCCGCGTGTTCCGCGATCTCCTGCGGGAGGGCATGGCGCGCGGCGAATTCCGCGAGGCGGACCCCTTCACGGTGGCCGCCTGCATGATCGGCGCCTTCAACCTCTTCGCCGCCTGCTCCTGCAACGCGACGTTTCTCGATTTGCCCTTCCGCTTTCCCGAATCCGCGAACCCCGATGAAACCTTTTTCAAGGTGCTGTTCGAGGGCATTGTACCCCCCCCCTCGCGCAGTGACGGCCTGCGGGATCCTTCCCTGTGATTGGGCCGCGCCGATGCCATGGACCCCGGTGGCAACGGCAAGCCCGCGGACGCCTGCGAATTCCTTGTATTTCCATTTGCCTTGCTCTTCCGCATACTGTATAATATTCGTATCATACGATCAATCGGGCCGGAATATCGGAATAATACTTTAAAAACGTAGGAGGTATTGTATGTCCAAATACACACAGAAGGAGCGCGGCGGCCTGTATGAACTGACAGACGCGGCCCGCGCGGAGCTGATCGATTCCAAGTATTACAACAAGGATTTGGCGCCCACCTCACTGTCCGAAAGAAACTGGAGCACCTACCACATCGCCGCCCTCTGGATCGGCATGTCCGTCTGCATTCCGTCTTTCACGATGGCGTCCTCCCTCGTCGGGCTCGGGCTTTCCCCGTGGCTGGCCGTGCTCAACGTCGCGCTCGGCAACATCATCGTGCTGATCCCCATCCAGCTGAACTCGCACGCCGGCACGAAATACGGCATCCCCTTCCCCGTGTTCGCGCGCATGACCTTCGGCACCGTGGGCGCGCACATACCGGCGCTCTCCAGGGCGATCACCGCCTGCGGCTGG
>JAITLA010000214.1 GCA_031278145.1 Eubacteriales Family XIII. Incertae Sedis bacterium | reverse complement strand
AAGAGCAAACGCCGCTTCCGCGCCAGCATTTCCTCCAGCCTTTCCGTGTAGATCGCGTAATCGGACACGTTGAACGCGCGCGTCAGCCGGTTTTCACGCGGGACGTACAGCTTGGTCGAGGCGCCCGCGCCGAGCGCGACGATGGTCTGCCGTTCCTCCATGATGCGCACGTTGTACAGGCACGGCTTCCCGTCCCGCACGTAGCCCGTGTTTTCGAGATTGCCGACCGTCCGCTTCTGCCTGTAGAGATAATAGGGCGCATACGCGGCCTCCGCCAGCGCCTTCGCGGCCGTTTGCAGCATTTCCTCGGCCTGCTCGGCCCGCGTGTAGCTGTATTCGGCGTCTTCCTCCCGGAGCCGCGCCGCCCGCTTCACCGCGAGGGCGTGTATCGTGACGCTCTCCGGCGCAAGCTCCAGAAGCGCCCGCAGCGAGCGTTCGAAATCGGGCGCTTCCTCGCCCGGCAGACCCGCGATCAGATCGGCGTTGATGCGCAGATCGCCGACCTCGCGCGCGAGCCGAAAGGCCGTGCGCACGGCCTCCGCCGTATGATCCCTGCCGATCCGCAAAAGCGTGTCGTCGTTCATGCTCTGCGGGTTGACGCTGACGCGGTCCACGCCGTGCCTGCGCATGACGCGCAGCTTTTCGGCGTCAATCGTGTCGGGCCGTCCCGCCTCCACCGTGAATTCCCTGAGCCGCGCGCCGGCAAAACGCCGCCGCACGCCGTCGAGCAGCGCGTCGAGATCCGCTTCGTTCAGGAATGTGGGCGTGCCGCCGCCGATGTAGATGCTTTCGGCCAGGAGCCCCTTGCGCGCCATGCCCGCCGCGACGAAGTCCGCCTCGCGGCGCAGCGCCGCGAGATAGGCGCCCACGCGCGCATAGGGGACCGCGTTTGCGGGAAAGGAGCAATACCCGCAGCGCGTCGGGCAGAACGGTATGCCGATGTACAAGCCGACGGTGTCCGCCTCGGGCGGCGCGACCAGCGCGCGCTGCAGGGCGTATATGCGGGCCGTCAGCTCCGTCTTGGCCTCGCTCACATAGTATTCCTCACGGAAGCGCCGCCGCGCGTGGGCCTCGTCCGCGTCCGCGCCCGCCCGCTCCGCCAGCGCGCCGAAGAGCTTGACGGGCCGTATCCCCGTCAGTATCCCCCAAGCGAGCGACTTTCCCGTCAGCGCGCTGAGCCTGTCGTACAGGAAGCGCTTGGCGGCGTTCTTGTCGCAAAGCCCCGCGCGGGCGAGCGCGGCGGGCAGCTCGATGCGCCGCGCGTGGGCCGCGTGCGCCGCCGCGCCGTCCGTCGAGAATTCCGAGGGTCGCAGAAACATCTTGATCAGTTCAATGCACTCGTTTTCCCGTATGCCGTCGAAAACAAATTCGCACATGGCCCGCGGCTCAGAAAAACGGATTGTTTTGCTTTTCAAAGCCGATTGTGCTCTCCCCCATATGGCCGGGGTAGACCCGCGTTTCATCGGGCAGCGTGAAAAGCTTCCGCCGGATCGAGGCGAGCAGGAGCTCCATGGAGCCGCCGAACAGATCCGTGCGGCCTATCGAGCCCGCAAACAGCGTGTCGCCGCAGAAGAGCGCGTCCTCCGCCAGCACGCAGATGCCGCCCGGGGAATGTCCGGGCGTGGACAGTATCCGGAGCGTCAGCTTCCCCGCCGTCAGCTCGTCGCCGTCCTTCAGGAGGACCTGCGGCGTGAGCGATATCGGCCTGCCCGCAATCGCGTCCGAATAGTTCTTCTTCGGATCCGTGAGCACGGGCAGCTCGGCCTCTCCCGCCGCGAGCTTGCAGCCCTCAAACTCGCGCAGATACCGCTCCGCGCCGCCGATGTGATCGCCGTGCCCGTGGGTCAGTATGAGCCACGCGACGCACAGACCCTCGTCCTTGACGGCGGCCGCGAGCGGCGCGTCGTACTCGCCCGCGTCCACGATGAAGGCGGTCTTCGCGCCGTCGTCCACAAGGTAGGTGTTGGCGCCGGAGAAGATCCCCGCAAATGTTCTGATATTCATGAATGCATCTCTCCCTTTCCGATCAAAAGCGCTTCCTGCTGTCTATGAGCAGGGTCACGGGGCCGTCGTTGCATATCCCCACGAGCATCTCCGCCCGAAAAACGCCTTCCTCGACATGCAGGCCCGCGGCGCGCAGCCTGTCCGCGCAGGCCCGGCAGAGCGGCTCCGCGAGCGCGGGCCGCGCCGCTGCGGCAAAGCTCGGCCGCTTGCCCTTCCTCACGTCGCCGAGCAGCGTGAACTGCGAAACGACGAGCACCGCGCCGCCCGTTTCCGCCACGGAGAGATTCATCTTCCCGTCCGCGTCCTCGAACACGCGCAGGCCCGCTATCTTGTCGGCGATATGGTTCGCGTCGCGCGCGTCGTCGCCCTCTTCCACGCCGATGAAGGCGAGCAACCCCGGTCCGATGGCGCCCGCAAGCGTTTCGCCGACCGTCACGCGCGCCTCCCGCACCCTCTGTACCACAGCCCGCATGGACCGCCCCCTATCCCGTCGCCCTGTGCGCGTCCGCAACGCCCGCGACGCCGCGCAGGGAACGCAGTATCTTCTCCATCTGCCCCGTGTTGGAGATGGAAAGCGTCATCATGATATAGACCGCGCCATCGTTCGCGCTCTTCGCGTTGACGCCCGTGATGTGGACGTCCATATCCTCGCACACGCGGGAGATGTCCGAAAGCAGCCCCTTGCGGTCGTCGGCGCTGATCGCCACGTCGGAATCGTAGTGTTGGTTGCGGTCAAGCCCGTCGTATTCCCATTCGACCTCGATAAGCCGGCCCTTTTCCTCTTCCGGGGTGTGGAGGATGTTCGGGCAGTCGGCGCGGTGGACGGTGACGCCCCG
Source organism: Eubacteriales Family XIII. Incertae Sedis bacterium (assembly GCA_031278145.1). The sequence continues at coordinate 807 of JAITLA010000214.1, read as the reverse complement.
CCCCTTCGTGATAAAGCCCATGATCTCGTCCCCGGGCACGGGATTGCAGCACTTTCCGAGGTGGATCAGGAGATTGCTGACCCCCTTGACGCGAACGTCCGTGCGCTCCTTGTGCGCGTTCTCGTTCTGCCGCCGCGCGACGGCCGCCGCCGCGCGCTCCCTTTCGCGCGCCGCCCGCTTTGCGGCGGCCTGCGTGTCTTCCTCGTATATCTCCACAAGCGCGTTCACGACCTTGCTCAGCATGACCCCGCCGTGGCTGACGGCGTTGTACATCTCTTCCGCCGTGACGTAATTCAGCTGCTTGTAGACGCGCTGTATCCATTGGGCGCGCAGGAGGGACTGGGTTTCGAAGCCCTTGCGCTTCACGGCCCTTTCGAGCAGTTCCCGCCCTCTTTCGGCGTTTTCGCTGCGGTTCTCGCGTTTCAGCCACTGGCGGATCTTGCTTCGCGCGTTGCTCGTCTTGGCAATCTGCAGCCAATCGATGCTGGGCCCCTTCGAGCTCGCGGAGGTGAGGATCTCTATGATCTCCCCGTTCTTCAAGCCGTAATCGATGGGGACCATCTTGCCGTTCACCTTGGCGCCCACGCATTTCACGCCCACGCCGCTGTGGATCTTGAAGGCGAAATCGAGCGGCGTCGAGCCCGCCGGCAGCTCTATGACATCGCCCTTGGGGGTGAAGACGAAGACCTGATTGGAGAAGAGATCCATCTTTAGGGTTTCCATGAACTCCCTCGGATCGTTCATGTCCTTCTGCCATTCCAGGGTCTGCCGCAGCCAAGCGAGCTTCACCTCTTCCTGCGCGGCCCC
>JAITLA010000162.1 GCA_031278145.1 Eubacteriales Family XIII. Incertae Sedis bacterium | reverse complement strand
ATGCTCTTGCCGTCCCAGACCCACGCGCTTATGTCGCCCGAGCCCTTGATCCCTTCCTTGAAGGCCTCTTCGTCCGCGCCTTGAACGGGCGGCGCGGTCGTTTCGACCTCGATGAAGTCAGCCGTCAGCGTCACGTCCCACGCGGGCATCTCGAAGGCGTACTTGCCCTCCGCGTCCGCGTTGATCGCGCGGCCGTCCCGGTTCAGGCTGCCCGGCACGAAACGGTATCCGCTGTGCGCCGTGACCGTCACCGTGATGAGATCGCCCGCGTGGGCTTCGGTCCGGTCCGGCGTCAGACTGCCGCCCGAAAGCGGGGCGGCCTCTATCTTGTAGGTCGGATTGTCGTCGATTGCGAAGCTCCGTTCGACGACCGTGCCGTCCGTGAAGGTCACGCCGAGCGCGTAGTTCCCCTGCGGCAGCGTGTCCAGATAGGCCGCGAACAGCGTGACGCGCGTGCTGCCTTCTTTGACCTCATAGGCGCCGCTTGGCAAAAGGACGCCGTTCAGCGCCGGACCCGCCGCCGCGTCGTAGAGCGAGATATCCTTCTCGATGACGACGACGTAGTCCTGCGTCGCGCCCGTCTTGAAGAGCGCGCCGTTGGGCGTTTCGGCCGCGACGGAAGCGAATTCCGCCGTCAGCGTCACGGGCCCGTCCGGCATGAGGAAGCGGTAGGCGCCGTCCACGTTTTGCACGGACACTCCGTTCGCCTTTAGGCTGCCTTGCACAAGGCCGTAACCCGTATGCGGCGTCGCCGTGACGGTGATCGTTTCACCCGTTGCGGCTTCCGCTCTGTCCGCCGCGATGACGCCGCCGTATACGCCCGCCGAAACAATCGCGTAACGCTGCGCCTCGGGCGGGATGGGCTCGAATGCCGCCGTCAGCGTGACGTTCTCCGCCGGCATCGTGAAGCCGAGCGCGCCACCCGTCGCGATGAGGGTTTCGTTGTACTTTAAGCTGTCCGCGACGTAGCGGTAGCCGTCGGCCGCAGACAGGGACACGCCGACGAACTCCCCGGCCGCCGCAGAGAGCGGGCTCGCCGCAATCGCGCCGCCCGTGACGTTCTCATCGATGCTTACGTTGTAACGCTCGCCGCCGTAGACGGAGAAGCGCTTCGCCACGCCGTCCCAGGTCAGGCTGAATACCTCTCCGTTCACGCTCAGCGTATGATTCTCACCCGTCAGGTAGAGGTAGAGATGCGGATCGTCGAGCGGGACCCAGTTGTCCATCGTATAATTGATGGGCATCTGCACGCCTTTTTCGTAGACCTCGTTGACGTAATGCCATCTGTGCAGACCGCCCTCGTAGATCGGCGCGTCCGCGCCGTCCGCCGTGACCGTGAAATCATCTGCGGGCACGGAAAGCCGGCGCGTGTCGAAAACGAAGGAATAGACGGGATTTCCCGCGCCGTCTTGCTTGCGCGCCGTGATCGCGACGTCGTTCACGCCGGGCGCGGATACGCCCCACTGGGAGATCGCGTTCTCGTCCACAAAGACGCGGATCGAGCCGGCGTGGTAGTGGAACGTGCCGCCCGAGGCGTCGTTGCCGCTGCCATAACCGCCGCCGCCTATGGCCGCGCCCGACCAGTCCGCGTTGATGTTCAGCGTGCCGCCGTACATGTGGACGTCCGCGCCCTTCGCGCCGCCGGAACCGCCCGCGCTGCCGCCTATGGCCGCGCCGCGCGATATGGCGACCAAGTTCAGTTCGCCGCCTTGGATCGTGACATCGCCCGGGCTGCCGGTCACGTCGCCCGAATCCGCGCCGGAGCCGATCAGCGCGCCCTGCTTGGAGTTTTTCATGAAGAGCTTGCCGCCCGTGATCGTGATCTTGCCGTTGTACTCGGGCGTCTGCCCCGCAGCGCCCGAGGCGTCGCCGTTGCCGCCGATCCCCGCGCCCTGCTCGCGCTTGTAGAAGTACAGCGCGTCCTCGTCCGTGACGCCGCCGAGGGTCAGCTCCACGCCCGCAGGCACGTGGATCATCGCGTAGCCCGAGGCGCCCGTGTTCATGTCGAGGATGCTTGTACCCTTGAACAGCAGCAGGTTGTTCTCGCCCCTGAAGTTAATCATGTTCGCCGAGCCTACCGTATTGCTGACGAACAGGTCCCGCAGCGTCAGCGTGACGCCCTCCACCGCGCAATCGATGTACAGATTTTCGTACATGTCCGCGAGGGAGAGGCCCGTGCCGACAAGCGTGACGGGATCGGTCGTATTGATCGTGATCGTGCCCTGCGTGCCGCTCTTGCGCGTGAGATTGTACACGCCGCCCGCGTTGATCGTCTGCCCGCCCGTGATTGTGCCCGTCACGTCGCCCTGCTCGGAAGGCGTCAGCGCGACGGCGATGCGTAAGCCGTCCTCAGCGGCAAACTCCCGCAGCACGCCGTTGCGGCCCTCCGCAGAGGCCGTGTAGACGTAGAGAGCGTCCGCGTAGAGGACATAAGAAAGCTTACCGTCCTCCCGGGACACGGGATCGACCGTCCGGCCCGAGCTGTCGGTCAGGATCAGGCTCGCGTCCGGCGGATTAAGGTCGAAGGCTACGGCCGCGGCCGGTTTGAGCGCGACGGATACGGTCTTGGGCATGTAAGCGACGCTGAAACTGCCGTATTCCGTCACGCGGCCCGCCGCCTCGACGCTGTAATAATACTGCCCGTTTCGCAGGCTGTAGGCGCCGTTTTGCGCGAGGATCTCATTCGTGCGCAAGGAATCCGCGTATACTCTTACCGTCGCCGCCGGGTCTGCGGGCGTCGTTTTGAAGGTCACGGCGTATTGCGCGTCCGCGACCGTTTCGGACTGCCACGCGAGCAGCGGATAACCGCCGTTGATCCTGTTCTCGTCGTCCTTGAAGGCCGAGCCGAGCTGCGCAACCGTCACGGAACCGCCGTCGTAACTGTTGACGACGCTGCCGCCGAAGTATTGATGCACGCCGGCCTTTGTGTCTGTGTAGGCCGGAAAGATGAGCTGTGACGGCACGATGCCGCCCGCATAGTTGTAGGTGCCGGAACCCGCCGTGATCGTGACCTCGCCCGCGTTGTAGCAGTTTCGGATCTCGATCTCGCCGTTCGCGGTTCCGCCGTCCTCGATCCTGCGCCCCGTGTTCTGCGCGAGGATGCCGCCCGCGTAGGCCGG
>JAITLA010000200.1 GCA_031278145.1 Eubacteriales Family XIII. Incertae Sedis bacterium | reverse complement strand
TTACGCGACGACCTCATAGCCCTGATCCTCGATTGCGAGCTTGATCGCGGCAATCGGGGCCTTGGCCGAATCGTGCGCGACGGTCACGGTCCCCGCGTCCAAATCCACGCGGACCTCGTCCACGCCGTCGAGCGCGAGGGCGGCGTTCGTGACCGCCTTCACGCAGTGTTCGCAGGACATGCCTTCCACGTTCAAAATCGTCTGTTCCATCTCTCTCTGCCTCCATATGGTTTCGATTGAGGTGCGCCTTTGGCGCTTCGATTTTGGACGAAGCCAAAATCGAAATACCGAGCTGTCGGTTAGCACTCACCCACCACGCTGTTTTTACCCATCCGCTTACGCTCCCCCAAACATTCGTTCGGGACAAGCGGGTACGCGTGCCCATTCCAAAACCCGCCGCACCTGCCGCCTCAGCCGCGCGCGCCGCCGAAATCGAAGCGCTTCAAGCGCAGCGCGTTCGTGAGGACGGACACCGAGCTCAGGCTCATGGCCGCCGCCGCGAATATCGGGTTTAGGAGCGGCCCGCCGAAGAGGTGCAGCACGCCGGCCGCGATGGGAATGCCGACGACATTGTAGCCAAAGGCCCAAAACAGGTTCTGCTTGATGTTGCGGATCGTCCGCTTGCTCAGCCTGACGGCTGCGGACACGTCCATCGGATCGCTGCGCATCAGCACGATGCCCGCGGATTCCATCGCCACGTCGGCCCCGGAGCCGATGGCGATCCCGAGGTCGGCCTGCGCGAGCGCGGGCGCGTCGTTGATGCCGTCGCCGACCATCGCCACCCTGCGGCCGGCGTCCTGCAGCCGCTTGATCTCCCGCGACTTGTCCTGCGGCAGCACCTCGGCGAGCACGCGGTCGATGCCGGCCTGCTTCGCGATTGCGGCGGCGGTCCTGCCGTTGTCGCCGGTCAGCATGGCAACCTCGATGCCCATCCCGTGCAGGCTCTCGACGGCCGCTCTGCCGGAGGGCTTCAGCACGTCGGCCACGGCGACGATGCCCGCCGCCCGCCCGTCGAGCGCCACGTACATCGGTGTTTTGCCCTCTTCCGCAAGCCAGTCGGCGCCGTCTGCGGGTGCGGCGAAGGGCACGGCGTTCTCCTCCATCAGCCTGCGGTTCCCGACCAGGACGCTTTGTCCTTCGACGCGCGCCTCGACACCGCGCCCCGCAGCGGCCTTGAAGCCCTCCGCCCGCGCGAGCGCGAGCTCCCTGTCCTGCGCGCCCGCGACGATTGCGCGGCCGAGCGGATGCTCCGAGCCCGCCTCGGCCGAGGCCGCAATCCGCAAAAGCTCGTCGGGCGCCAGATCCCCTGCGGGCAGCACATCGGTCACGGTCGGCTTGCCCTCCGTGACGGTACCCGTCTTGTCAAACACAACGGTATCGATCTTGTGCGCCGTTTCGAGCGCCTCTCCGCCCTTGATCAGGATGCCGTACTCCGCGCCCTTGCCCGTGCCGACCATGATCGCCGTCGGCGTCGCGAGGCCGAGCGCGCAGGGGCAGGCGATCACCAGCACGGAGATGAAGATCGTCAGCGCGAATTCGATGTCCCGCGTCGCGACGAGCCACGCGACGCCCGCCAAAAGCGCGATTGCGCATACGATGGGCACGAAGTATCCGGATACGATGTCGGCCAGCTGCGCGATGGGTGCCTTGTTGCCCTGCGCATCCTCCACCAGCTTGATGATCCGCGCCAGCGCCGTGTCGGCGCCGATCTTGTCCGCGCGGAAGCGCAGCGTGCCGGTCGTGTTCAGCGTCGCGGCGTAGACGGCGTCGCCGGCGTTTTTGTCCGTGGGCATGCTCTCTCCCGTCAGCATGGATTCGTCGATGGCGCTGCAGCCCTCGATCACCGTCCCGTCCACGGGGATCTTCGCGCCGGGCCGCACCGTGAGGATGTCGCCGAGCTCCACCTCCTCGATGGGGATCTCTTTTTCCGCGCCGTCCCGCAGCACGATGGCCGTTTTGGGCGCGAGGTCCATCAGTTTCTTGATCGCCTCGCTCGTGCGGCCCTTCGATACGGCCTCCAGCGATTTGCCGAGCAGGATCAGCGTGATGATGACGCCCGCCGTTTCGAAGTAGAGCGAATCCGCCGCATGGCTCTGCCCGGCCGCGATCTGCCACAGGCCCCGGAGGCTGTAGAGCACGGCGGCGCTCGTGCCGACCGCGATGAGGGAATCCATGTTCGGGCTTCGCCGCAGCAGGGCGCCGAAGCCGACGGTGTAGAACCTGTGGCCCACGCCGATGACCGGCAGCACGAGCAGCAGCTCGGTCAGCGCGTAGGCCAAGGGATGCATCATCGGATCGAGCCCGGCGGGGAAAGGGAGGCGGACGAAGGCGATCATCGGCGCCATCGCGATGTACAGGAGCGGCAGGCTGAAGACCGCGGAAACGATGAAGCGCGTCCACAGCGTCCGGATCTCCCTTTGCCTGCGCGCCCTGTCCTCGTCCGCGGCGTCGGTCCGCACGAGCGCAAGCGCCTCATAGCCCGCCTTGCCTATCGCATCCCGTATCGCCGATACGTGTAGCTTCTGCGGTTCATAGGCGACGGTCGCCTTCTCCGTCGCGAGATTCACCGAGGCCTCCGTCACGCCGTCCAGCCGCTTCAGCGCCTTCTCGACGCGCTGCGCGCAGGCCGCGCAGCTCATGCCGCCGATGGGGATCACGACGCGCGTGTCGGTGCTCCGTTCCGCCGCCTCGTACCCGAGCTTGTGTACGGCTTCCTTGATCGCGGCGAGCCGCAGGGCGGCCGCGTCGTATTCCACGAACAGCTTTTCGCCGGCGAGATTGACGCCGGCCTGCGCGACGCCGGGCAGCTTTCGCACCGTCCGTTCGATGCGCTGCGCGCAGGCCGCGCAGGTCATGCCGCGGATGCTCAGTATCCGACGTTCCATTTTACAAGCGCCTCATCATTCACGTTCATATTATTATACCCAAAATAATTCGATCGACGACGTCAATACGCCGTCTTCCAATTCGAGAAGATCTCCTTCGATTCCCGCAAAAACGCGTTGGAAATCGTGATGCTTTCTTCGGACACGGTCTTGTTCCGCGGGAAGATGGGCACGGGATTGCAGCCGCCCGACAGCACCTCCACTTGGTCCATGCGGAAGCG
>JAITLA010000263.1 GCA_031278145.1 Eubacteriales Family XIII. Incertae Sedis bacterium | reverse complement strand
GGGCAGGTTTGGCACTGTGGCCCGTGCCGGTAAATCGCGCAATTCCAACATTGTATGTGTTACACAAATGAACCGTCCCCATGTGTTCCGGGCCCAATGCCGACTTTTTCAGTGACCTCAGGTCGCCTCGGGGGCGTTTTCGCGGTTCACGGCGGATCCCAGGAGCAGCGCGTCTTTTTCCAGGACGCGCACCGCGTCGCCGATCTCGAGGATGCGCTCCGCAGGCAGATCTTCACCGAATACCAAGCTTGTATGATACAGTATGCGCTCGAGCGCGCCGTGGATCCGCGCAATCCGCTCCCGCACGGAAAAGAGGCGTTCCTGCTCCGCAAAGCTCCGGAGGATGTCCGCGCGCGTGAGGGCGGCGCCGAGGCCCAAATCGAATTCGGACACCCCTTCCACCGCCGTAACCGCGTAGCCGAGCGTCCGCTCGATCCGCTCCGCGAGGGCGCGCTTCCGGTCGGCCTCGCCGTGCACCAGAAAGATCATGTCGGGCGCTTGCCCGAAGCCTGATATCCAGTCCATCAGCCCGTCGCGATCCGCGTGGCCGGAAAAGCCCTCGAGGTTGTGGATCTCCGCGTTCACGCACACCTCCTCCCCGAAGAGCGTCACGTGGGACAGGCCGTTCAGCAGCGCGCGGCCCAGCGTGCCCTCGGCCTGGTAGCCGACGAAGACGATGCTCGACTTGGGATTCCACAGGTTGTGCTTGAGGTGATGGCGTATGCGGCCCGCGTCGCACATGCCGCTCGCGGACAGGATCACCTTCGCGCCCGCGCGCTCGTTTAGGGCCTTCGATTCCTCGCTCGTGCGCGTGAAGCGCAGGTTTTTGAAATCGAGCGGATTGTCGCCATTCAGGATGTACGCCTTGGTTTCGTCGTCGAACACCTGCGCGTTTTTGCGAAAGATCTCCGTCGCGCTCGTGGCCATGGGGCTGTCCACGTAGAACAGGATGTCGTCCAGGGCGCGCCGCGCCTGCGCATTCCGCTCGTAGAAGCGGTTGAATTCGAAGATCAACTCCTGCGTCCTGCCCACGGCAAAGGACGGGATCACGACGGTCCCGCCGCGCCGCGCCGTGGCGAGCACGATGTCCATCAGGCGGTCTATGCCCGTGCCGCAGGTTTCGTGCGGCCTGTCGCCGTAGGTGCTCTCCATGATCACGCAGTCGGCCTTCTTGATGATCTTCGGATCCCGCAGGATCGGGCGGCCCGCGACGCCGAGGTCGCCGGTGTAGACGAGCTTGGTCGTGCGCCCGTCTTCCTCCGCCCACAGCTCCGTGATGGCGGAGCCCAGAATGTGGCCGGCCTCGTTGAAGACGAAGCGCAGCCGGTCGCTCGGTTCCACAAGCCGGTCGTACATGACGGGCTCGATTCGCAGCAAGGCGCGCTCGACGTCCTCCAAGGTATAGAGCGGCTCAACGAGCGGCTTCCCCGCGCGCGCGGCCTTGCGGTTTTGCCATTCGGCTTCCTTCTCGTGGATGTAGCCGCCGTCCCGCAGCATGATCCGGACCAGATCGGCTGTGGCGTCGGTGCAGTATATCTTGCCCGTAAAGCCCCGTTTCACGAGCAGGGGTATGCGCCCGCAATGGTCGATGTGCGCGTGGCTGAGCAGCAGGAAGTCCACCTCGGCGGGATTGAACGGAAAGGCTTCGCGGTTGCAAGCCTCCTGCGCCTTCGATCCCTGAAACTGCCCGCAGTCGAGCAAGACCTTGAAGCCCTCGCCGAAAACCAGATGGCAGGACCCCGTGACGGAGGTCACCGCCCCGCAGAATTTTATCTTCATACCGCCCCCATTCCAATATACCGTCCGCGCCGCTCAATCGTAACGCCGCTTCAATGCGATATCCGTCTTTTCCCGGCCGTCCTTGAACCGGACCTCGCCCGGCGTGATGCAGTCCGCCACGGGGCAGACGTTCAGGCAGAGGTGGCAGCCCACGCAGTTGTCGTTGATCACGGGCCGGCGCTTTTCTTCGTCCCAGTCTATGGCCTGGTGCGCGCCGTCGTAACAGGAGATGTAACACCGGCCGCAGCCCACGCATTTGTCGTCGTCGATCTTCGGAATGATCTTGAAGTCGCGGTTCAGTTCCTCGGCGGGTATGATGTTCGGCAGCGCCCCGCCGATCAGCGCGTCGAGCCGCGCATGGCCGCGCTCTTCCATAAAGTGCGACAGGCCGCTTATCATGTCCTCGACGATGCGGTAGCCGTACTGCATGACGGCCGTCGTCACCTGGACGTTGCGGCAGCCGACGAGCAGGAATTCCAAGGCGTCGCGCCAGGTTTCCACGCCGCCGACGCCGGAGAGCGCCGCGTCTTTCAGCTCCGCGTCCTGCGCGAGCAGCGCGCAGAAGCGCAGCGCGACCGGCCGCACGGCCGCCCCGGAATAGCCGGAGATCGAGGATTTGCCGTCCACGACCGGCATGGCCGTCATGTGCTCAAAATCCATGCTCGTGATGGATTTGATCGTATTGATGGCCGAAAGCCCCTTTGCGCCGCCGAGGACGGCCGCGCGCGCGGGCAGGTTCATGTTCGTGATGTTGGGCGTCATCTTCGCGATGAAGGGGATGTCCGTGACCGAGGTGACGGCCTCGCTGTACAGCTTCACGAGCTCGGGAGAGGTGCCGACGTCGGAGCCCATCGCGTGGCTCGTCATCTGCGGGCAGGAGAAATTCCCTTCTATCAAATCCACGCCCGCCTGCTCCGACATCTTTGCGAGCGCCTTCCACTCGTCGATGTCGCCGCCCATGATGCTCGAAACGACGACCTTGTCCGGGTAGTCCCGCTTGAGCCGCGCCAGATATTCGAAGTTCCGTTCCGTGGGCTTGTCGGAAATCTGCTCCATGTTCTTGAAGCCGATCCACGGCAGGCCTTCCTTGCCGTTGTTGTCGAAGCGCGGCGAGCATTCGTCGGCGACGAATATGCCGACGGTCTTGAAGAACACGCCGCCCCATCCCGTTTCAAAGCACTTGGCCACCATGTCGTAGTTGCCGCTCACGGGCGAGGACGAGAGAAAGAAGGGGTTCTCGCACTTGACGCCCAGGTATTCTATGGACAGATCTTTTTTGATCGCCATCATCGCACCTCCTTCGCGCTTTGGCGCGGATCCGCGCCGTCCCGGCCCGGCTCTTCGAGCCACGCGATCATCTCGGCCGCAGCGGTCTTGCCCTCCGCGACGGCTTCCACGGCGGTCTTGCCGCCGTTCACGGCGTCGCCCGCCGCGAATATGCCCGGGACGCTCGTCTTGCCGCCCGCGTCCGTCGCGATCATGCCCTTCTCCGTCAGGCGCAGGCCCGCGCGCCGCGCCGTGTCGTCCGGCGACTGCCCCGTGGCGAAGACGACGGCGTCCGCGACGACGAAGGCGGACGATCTGCCGTCCCTGCCCCGGAATTCCACCGCCGTGAGCCTCCCGTCGTCGCCGACGAGCCGCGCCGGGGCGAAGTCGGTCATGATGGGTATGCCGAGCGAGAAGGCGTATCGCAGCTCGTCCGCATTGGCCGGCGCTTCCTCCAGCGTCCGCCTGTAGTAGATCGCGACCGAGGCGGCCCCGGTCTGCTTGGCCGTCACCGCGCAGTCCATCGCGACGTCGCCGCCGCCGATCACGACCACGCGCTTGCCGGCGAGGCCCGTATCGCCGCCCGTGCTTGCGGCTTTTTTCAGGAAGTCTACGGCGGCCCAAACGCCTTCGAGCCCCGTGCCCTCCATATCGGGCAGCTTGGCGTTCCACAGGCCCGCGCCGATGAACACGGCGGCGAAGCCCCGCGCCTGCAGTTCTTCGACGCTCGCCGCCTCGCCTATCTTCGTGTTGAACACGAACTCGACGCCGAGCCCCCTGACCGCGTCGAGATCCTGTTCGATCACCTCCCGCGGCAGCCGTGCCGGCGGGACGCCGTAGCGCAGCATGCCGCCCGCCTCTTCCTCCGCCTCGAATATCGTGACCCGGTATCCGGCCGCCGCCAAGGTTGCGGCGCAGGCGAGCGAGGCGGGGCCCGCGCCCACGCAGGCGACGCGCGCGGTCTTCATCGCGGCCGGCGCCTTGAGCGTCTTCGATTTGAATATCCGCTCCTGTTCCATGGCGTATCGTTGCAGCTTTCCGATCTCGATGGGCCTGTCTATGCCGGACCGGCTGCAGGCTTCCTCGCAGAGCTTGTCATACGGGCAGATCCGCGCGCAGCTTCCGCCCAGGATGTTGTTTTCGCGGATCGTTTCCGCCGCGCCCTTCGCGTTTCTGAAGCGTATGGAGCGTATGAAGCGCGAGGGGGCCGTCCCCGCAGGGCAGCCCGCGTCGCAGGGCGCTTCGTGGCAAAGCAGACAGCGGGCGGCTTCTTCCATCGCGGTGCGGTGCGTGAATCCGGGCCGCGCTTCGGAAGTGTACTCCGTCTTTGCAAGCTTACTCAACTCAATCAACCTCCTCA
>JAITLA010000245.1 GCA_031278145.1 Eubacteriales Family XIII. Incertae Sedis bacterium | reverse complement strand
CCGCCGATCTGCTCGCGCCCATCATCCTGCTCGTGGTCTGCGCCGTCGCCTTCATGCTGTACACGGGCGGTTTCTTTGAGAGTTTCGATCTCTTGGACGCGGTGAACAACATGGACGGTATGCTGGCGCTCACCTACGCGGTCGGCGTTTCCGTGATCTTCGCAATCGTATTCTACGCCGTCAAGCGTCTCTCCCGCGTTTCGGATTCCATCGCCGCTTTCATTACGGGCACGAAATCCATGATCTTTGTCATCTTCCTGCTGGCTTTCGCGTGGGGCATCGGCGCCGTGGGCGACGAGTTGGGTACGGCGGACTATATGATATCCCTGTTCGCGGGCAATGTGCCGCCCTTCCTGACACCGCTCATCATCTTTGTGATCTCCTGCGTTATGACCTTCTCCACGGGCGCGCCGTGGGGAACCTTCGCGATCATGATCCCCGTGGCCGTGCCGCTTGCGGTCGCGATGGATGTGAACGTATTCGCGTGCATTACGGCGGTGATCGGCGGCGGCGGTTTCGGCAACCACTGCTCGCCCCTCGCGGACACGGCCATCCTCTCTTCCGCCGCGTCCAACATTCGCCACACGGACCACATCAAGACGCAGATACCCTATTCCCTCGTCTGCGCCCTCGTCGCCTGCGTCGGCTACATCATCTCGGGCTTCGTGGACAATCCCTTCCTGCCCCTGCTCACGGTGTTCGTGATCTTCATCTGCGCACTCATACTGCTGAACCGCCTGTTCGGCAGCCATCGTTACAGCATCGAGCGAATCGAAGCGGAAGCGGCGGCGGCCGGAGAGGAGGAGGAAAAGAAAGACGCCTGATCAGCCCTTTTGCGGATCGCCCATCCGTCGCCGCAACGGTTGCGGACGCGCCGCGGGAATACAGGCCGCACGCGACGAACCTGCGCGGTATCAAACCCGCTTGCGCAACAGAAACAGGTTTTTAAGGAGGTGATGAAAATGCCCGGTTCCGCGTTCTGTCCCTGCACCAATACGAGTTGTGAACTGAATCCGACCAACCACGACAAGGGCTGTGACCTCTGCATGGAGGACAGCATTAAGACGAAAGAAGTGCCGAGATGCCTGTTCATGCACGTCACGGACGACATCGACGGCGTAGACGATTGGTCCTTTGAAAATTTCGCGCGACACATCGCCGCGCGGTCCGGCGCCGGCGCGTCGTAGGTTTGGGAGGATTTCGAATCGTTGCATCGAAGCAAAGGAGGATGCCATGCGAAAGAGCTTTGAAGAGGTTTTGAAGTACACGGAATACGCCCTGGACATCATCAAGAAGCAGTCCATGACGGACGAAGAATCCAAGGCCTTCACGGAGGAGATCGTACACAATTTCGACACGCACATCAACCCCGGCTTCCTCGAATACCGCAAGGCCGCGGGCGAGGATTTCACGGTAATGGAATGGATGGCGAACGGCGACGTGTTCACGGACCTTCACGGCAATGAATACATAGACTGCCTCGGCGGCTTCGGCGTGTTCAACTGCGGCCACCGTCATCCCAAGGTCGTGGAGGCGGTGCGGGATCAGCTCGCCAAGCAGCCGCTCTCCAGCGCGGAGCTGATCGACGCCAACCGCTCGCTGCTCGCGCGCATCCTCGCGGACGTGACGCCCGGGGATCTGCGGTTCAGCTTCTTCACGAGCTCGGGCACGGAAACCGTCGAATGCGCCCTCAAGATGGCGGCGCTCGCGACGGGGCGGCACCATTTCATCGCCTTTGAGGGCGATTTTCACGGAAAGACGGCCGGCTCGCTGTCCATGACGGCGAAGGCGCATTTTCGGCAGCCCTTCCTGCCCCTCCTGCAGGGCACGCGGCACTGCAAATTCGGGGATCTCGACATGCTGCGCAAGACGGTCGAGGTCATGGACTACGTGGGCGAGCGCCCGGCCGCGATCATCTTCGAGCCGATCCAAGGGGAGAACGGCATCCAGATACCGCCCGACGACTTCATCCCCGGCATTCGCAAGATCTGCGACGAGTACGACATCATGATGATAGCGGACGAGGTGCAGGCCGGCATGGGGCGCACGGGCACGCTGTTCGCCATCGACTATTACAAGGTCGCGCCCGACATCCTGTGCCTCGCCAAATCGCTGAGCGGCGGCGTCATCCCGATCAGCGCCACGGTCTGCACGAAGCGGGCCTTCGAGGGCATGTTCCCCGATCCCCTGCTGCACAGCACCACGACGGGCGGCAACCCCATCGCCACGGCGGCGGCAATCGCGGCCATCAACGTGTTGCTGTCGGAGGATCTGCCGGGCCGGGCCAAGCGGGCGGGCGGCCTCTTCATGGAGGGCCTGAAGAAGATCCGGGAGAAGTACCCCAAGCTGATGACGGACATCAGGGGCAGGGGGCTCTTCATCGCGATGGAATTCGTGGACGGCGACAAGGGCTACGAGGTGGTCTACGAGATGTTCAACAGGCACGTGCTGGTTTCCGGCTCCCTGATCAACGCCAAGACCATCCGCATCGAGCCGCCTCTCATGATCAGCGACGCGCACATCGAAACCGCGCTGCGGGTTATAGATGAATCCTGCGCCGTGGTGTACAAAAAGATGTAACCGCTATGTTACCGCTCAAGGCTATACGGTTTGCGGCGGGCGCGCACCCCGCCGCCTCGCCCGCTTACCCGGAGGTCACTGACAAAGTACACACGGGGACGGTTCTTTTGTGTATTGGGCAGGTTTGGCACTGTGGCCCATGCCGGTAAATCACGCAATTTCAATTTTGGCTCCGTCCAAAATTGAAGCGCCAAAGGCGCACTTCAATTGTTGAACGGATGTTTTGAGGGGACAAGGGCTTCGCCCGCCGCCCCTCAAAACATAGGCGTCAG
>JAITLA010000237.1 GCA_031278145.1 Eubacteriales Family XIII. Incertae Sedis bacterium | reverse complement strand
GGATTTTACGCTGTCGCCGATCTTGGGATAGTGCGTGTCCGCGAAGTCGTACAGGCCCTTCTCGAAGTCCTTGATCTTGTCGAGATCGATGTCGCCCAGATAGCCGTTGACGGCCGCGTAGAAGATCATGATCTGGTGCTTCACGTCCACGGGGCTGTATTGGCGCTGCTTGATCACCTCCATGAGGACGAGCCCGTGATCGAGGCGCTCCTTCGTTTCCTTGTCGAGATCCGAGCCGAACTGCGAGAAGCTTGCCAGCTCGCGATACTGGGCGAGCTCGAGCTTGACCCGGCTCGCGACCTGCTTCATGGCCTTTATCTGCGCGTTGCCGCCGACGCGCGAAACGGAGATGCCGGCGTTGACGGCGGGGCGCTGCCCCGAGAAGAAGAGGTCCGTTTCCAGGAAGATCTGCCCGTCCGTGATCGAGATCACGTTTGTGGGGATGTAGGCCGATATGTCGCCGGCCTGCGTTTCGATGATGGGAAGCGCCGTCAGCGAGCCCGCGCCGAGCTTGTCGGAGAGCTTCGCGGCCCGTTCGAGAAGCCGGCTGTGCAGGTAGAAAACGTCTCCCGGATAGGCTTCGCGTCCGGGCGGTCTGCGCAGCAGGAGCGACATGGCCCTGTAGGCGACCGCGTGCTTGGAGAGGTCGTCGTAGATGATGAGGACGTGCTTGCCGGCGTACATGAATTCCTCGCCCATGGTGCAGCCGGCATAGGGCGCGATGTACTGGAGCGGCGCGACGTCGCTGGCCGTGGCGGAAACGACGATGGTGTACTTCATCGCCCCCTTGTCCTCGAGCTGCTGCACCATCTGCGCGACGGTCGATTTCTTCTGCCCTATCGCGACGTAGATGCAGATGACATCCCCGTCCTTCTGGTTCAGTATGGTATCTATGGCGATGGCCGTCTTCCCGGTCTGCCTGTCCCCGATGATGAGCTCGCGCTGTCCCTTGCCGATGGGAATCATCGAATCTATGGCCTTGATGCCCGTCTGCAAAGGCTCGTGAACGGATTTGCGCGCCAAAACCCCGGGCGCGGGACTCTCGACGGGCCTTGTTTTCTTCGTTTTGATGGGGCCCTTGCCGTCGAGCGGCTGCCCTATGGCGCTGACCACGCGCCCGATCAGTTCCTCGCCGACCGGGACCTCGACGACCCGGCCCGTCGGCTTCACGATATCGCCCTCGCGGATGCCCTTGTCGTTGCCCATGATGACAACGCCGACATTGTCCTCCTCGAGGTTCAAGGCCATGCCGTACACCTCGTTCGGAAACTCCAAAAGCTCGCCGGACATGCAGTTGTCGAGCCCGTATATCCTCGCAATGCCGTCGCCGACCTGTATAACCGTTCCGAAATCGGAGATATTCAGCTCGTTTTTGTAATTTTTAATCTGCTCTCTTATGACCGCGCTTATTTCCTCAGGCCTGAGATTCATAGTGTTCTCTCCTCGATTCTATACCATGTGGGCTCGCCGGCATGCGCGTGCGGGCAGCGATCCGGCATTTTTCGCGGGGCGGGACGACAACTCCGGCGCGACATCGGCGTATCAACCGAACGGAGGCGCATCCGCCCCGCGAAAAATACCGGATCGACGGGCTTTCACATCTGCGCCAGCCGGTCCTTCAGGGTATCGAGCCGCGTTCTGACGCTGGCGTCGATCAGCTTCCCCTCGATGAATATCCGCACGCCTCCGATGATATCCCCGTCGATCCGGTTGTCGAGCCGCACGTTCTTTTTGAGCAGCTTGCCCGTTTCCGCTTCCAGACGCTTGCGCCTGTCCTCGGGCAGGGGCAGGGCGGAATACACGGTCCCGGTCGATACGCCGAGATTCGCGTTCACCTGCGCGCGATAGGCCTTCACAATCGCGTGAAAACCGCCTATTCGCCTCTTGTCGATCAAAACAAACAGGAAGTTCAACAGCTCCTTGTCGACGCGGCCCTCCAGAACGGCCCTGATGGCGTTCTTCTTGCCCTGCGCGTCGATGCCCGGATTGCATACCAGATTGAAAAACTCCGGTTCGTCTTGAAATATTTGATCGAGCGCCGTGAGCGCCTCGTCCACGGCCTCGATCCTGCCCAGATCGCAAGCGACCGCAAACATGGCGGACCCGTAGGTCGCGGCTACCGTCAATGCGTCCATCTTGCGTTCTCCGCCTGTTCTATGACACTGTCGATTATGGCCGTCTGCGCGGTCGCATCCAATTCTTTCTCCAGTATTTTTTCGGCCGCGTATAGGGCGAGGGAAGCGATGTGATCGCGCATCTCCCCGACGGACTTCAGCTTCTCGCGCTCGATCTCCCGCTCCGCCTGCGCAATCATCTCACCGGCCCTGCGGTTTGCCTCGTTCAGGATCTCCAGCGCTCTGGCGTCCGCCCGCTGCTTGCTCTCCTTCACGGCCTCCCGGCTCTTCGCGTCGATCTGCGCAAGCTGCTCGTTGTACTCCCGCAGCTTCTCGTCGGCGAGCTTGTTCACGTGCTCCGCGTTGTCAAAGGCATCCTTCACGGTCTGCTCTCGCGCCTGCACGAAGTTCCTGATCTTCTCAAAGAAGAATTTTTTCAGGATCAGGTAGAGCACGATAAGCGTGAGCAGATTCATCAAAAGCGTCGGTCCGAAGTCTATAAGACCTCTGACCATGATTTGGTCTTCCATTTTGCGTCACCCGAGCTCAGGACAGGTGCGCGACAAAGGGGTTGGCAAAGGTCAGCACCATGGCGATGATCAGCGCGAAGATACCCGTGGTTTCCGCGACCGCTTGGCCGACCAGCATGGTCGTCAGGATATCGTTCTTCGCCTCCGGCTGTCTGGCAACGCCTTCGACCGCCTTGCCCGCCGCAAAGCCTTGGCCGAGGCCGATGCCGATGGCCGCAACCATCGTGAAACCCGCTCCGAGCGCGGACATTCCGAGTACAAACGCTAAGGGTGTTACTGCTGTCATGATGATTTCCTCCTACATAATGAAATGCTTGCTTGTGTGCTTTTGCGATAACGGATCCATCTTGCCGCGCCGGCCGAGAAAAATCCGATGCGTCGGCGTCGCGGCTTGTCAGTGCTCGTGATTCTCGTGGGTCACCACCGCCATGCTCACGAAGACCATGGTCAGCATCGTGAAGATGAAGGCTTGCAGCACCGGCTCGAATATGTCAAAGAAGGCGTTGGCCGGCAGGGGAATGACGGCCTGCAGCCAAGGGATCTCGCCGATAAACGGGATCCGCCCGAATATCGCCTCGGACAGGCCGTGCAGACCGTTGAAGATCAGGGCCATGATGATCACGCCGCCGAAGATGTTGCCGAAAAGCCGGAAGCTGAGCGAGATCGGGAAGGACAGTTCTTCTATGAGCTTGAGCGGAAACATGAAGGGGTAGGGATCCGCCATGTGCTTGAGCTTGCCCGCAAAGCCCATCGTCTTGAAGCCGTTGTACTGTATGATCAGGAAGGTGGCGCCCGACAGCGCGAAGGTCATGTTCACGTCGGCGGTGGTCGGCCGAAGTCCGAACAGGCCGAGCATGTTGCCGAGGATCAGGAACAGGAACAGCGTACCCATGTAGGGCGCAAACTTCTCACAGTGCTTGCCCATCGTGCCGATCACGAGGTTGTAGATGGTTCTGACCGCGAATTCCGCAATCACCTGCTTGCCCTTCGGGATCCGCCGCAGATTGTGCGCGGACCACAGCGCAAGGAGGATCAGCACCGCCGCGACGATCCAGCCGTAGATTACCGTTTCGGTGATGTAGATGCCGCTGTCGCCGAACTGTACGATCACGCGCGGCCCTATGTTGTTCAAATCATGCGACATGGCGTATCCAAAACCTCCCTATTCATCCTTCGATTCGCCTTCGTCCTCGTCTTCGTCCTCGTCGTAAGGAGAGCCGAAGATCTCTTTCATAAGCTTGCTCCCGCGCCGCTTCGCGGGCGGCAGGACTTTGTAGGCCCGCTTTTCCCGCGGGTCCTTGCGGCGGCCGCGCAGCAGCGCGGCGCAAGCGTGCACGCAGTAGATCGCGAGTTTCAGCGTCAGAAAGCCGAGCGCCGCACCGAGCGCGGCGGTATGGTTCACGCGCAGAGCCATGAAAAACGCGAAGCCGTAGACGGCAAGCCTGACGAGATAGCCGGCGAAGCCCATCCACGCGCGCCCGCTGTCCAGCAGGCGCTGTGACGTGTACACGAGAATGTTGAAATTCACGATGGAAACGGCGGTCCCGAGCGCAAGACCGTAGGCGAAGCTCGCGTCGAGGCCCAAGAACAACAGGGAGCCCGCTTCCAGGATCAGGGCAATCAGTATCCCGTAAAAAAATATTCGATTCTTAAAAGCAGTCGGGCTCTCTGCCGTGTTTTTCATAGCGGAAACACGCTTTCTTTAGATTATAAGTCTATTGTTCCGAAAAGTAAAGGTTTTTGGCGAATATCGCAACGATTTTTTAAAACGCCTTGCCCCCTCATTGTATTCCTTGCGCCTTCAGTATATCCACAATGCGGCGGCTCGCATGGCCGTCGCCGTAAGGGTTCACGGCCCTTGCCATCCTCTCGTAGGCGGCCCGCTCCGTCAGAAGCTCCGCCGCGTGGGCGAAGATCTCCTCCCGCCGCACGCCGGCAAGCCGCACGGTCCCCGCCTCGACGGCCTCCGGCCGCTCCGTTTCCTTCCTGACGACGAGCACGGGCTTGCCCAGGGAGGGCGCTTCCTCCTGCATGCCGCCGGAATCGGTGATGATCAGGTGGGACGCGGCCATCAATTTCACAAAGGGCAGGTAGCCGAGCGGCGCCATCAGATGCACGCGCGCCGCGCCGCCCAGCACCGCGTCCGCGGCCGCGCGCACGCGCGGATTCAGGTGCACGGGATAGACGACCTCCACATCCTCGAAGGCCTCCGCGATGTCCCGCACGGCCGAGAAGACGGCGGTCATGTTCTCGCCGAGATTCTCACGCCTGTGGCAGGTGACGGTGATCAGCCGGCGATTCTCAAAATCCATCGTCGCGAGCGGACCCTCCGTGAAGCTGTACGGCCGCCGCGAAACCTCGAGCAGTGCGTCGATGACCGTATTGCCCGTGACGAATATGCCGCTCTCGTCCACCCCCTCCCGCAGCAGCTCGTCCCTGTTGCGCCGCGTCGGGGCGAAGTGGAAGTCCGCGAGGCGGCTCGTCAGCACGCGGTTCATCTCTTCGGGATAGGGGGAATACCTGTCGTGGGTGCGCAGCCCGGCCTCCACGTGGCCGATCTTGCACATCTTATAAAAGCCCGCCAGCGCGGCGGCGAAGGTCGTGGTCGTATCGCCGTGGACGAGCATCACATCGGGCGCCTCCCGCGCGATCACGTCCTCCAGCCCCGCGAGCACGTTTGCCGTAATCGCGCCTATGCTTTGGTTCGGCTGCATGATGTTCAAATCGTAATCGGGCCTGAGCCCGAAGAGCTCCAGCACCCCGTCCAGCATCTCGCGGTGCTGCGCGGTCACGCACAGCACCGACCGGAACGCTTCGTCCGCTTCCAAAAGGCGCACGAGCGGCGCCATCTTGATGGCCTCGGGGCGCGTACCGAACACGGTCAGCACCTTCACCCCTTCGCCTCCCGCTCCGCCGGCGCCTCGGATGCTTCCTCCGCCGGCGCACAAGGCGGCGCATCCTCCGCCGCAGGCCGCTCCGCTTTATGCGCCGCGCGCCGCTCCGCGCGCCGCGCGTTGACGCCGCGCGTCTTGGTATAGGCGCCCGTGGTGTCGGACAGGAATATATAGAGGAACACGCTCGCGATCAGGAGCAGCGCGAGGGCCTCCGCAAAGAGATCGCGGCTGAACACGACGGCGGTCACGCCCATGATGCCGCTTATGCCGTAGAGCGTCAGCACGGACTGCTTCTGTCCCATGCCCGCCGCCATGAGCCGGTGGTGCAAATGCCCCTTGTCCGCCTCCATGATGGACCGGCCGCCGGCGAGCCTGCGGAGTATCGCAAGGGCCGTGTCGAGGATGGGCAGACCGAGCACGAGGGCGGGCACGACGGTGGCGATCAGGGTGGCGCGCTTCACCGGGCCGATCACGGAGATCGACGCCAGCATGAAGCCCAGAAACAGCGCGCCCCCGTCGCCCATGAAGATGCGGGCCGGATGGAAGTTGAAGGGCAAAAAACCGAGTGCGCCGCCGGCCACGGCTATCATGATCACGGTGGCCGTGTACATGCCCTCGCTGACGAAGGCCGTGTAGGCGATGGAGATCGAAGCGATTGCGGCGACGCCCGCCGCCAGGCCGTCAAGGCCGTCGATCAGGTTGATCGTGTTGGTGATCCCCACAATCCAGACGACCGTGATCAGAAAGCTGACGATGCTGCCGATATAGGTCTGCCCGTCGCCGATCAGGTTCTTGAAAAAGGTGATGCGCACATCGAAGAGGCACACGACGCAGGCGCACGCGATCTGGAGCAGAAACTTCACGCGCGCGGGCAGGCCCCAAAGGTCGTCCGCGACGCCCACGAGATAGATCAGCGCGCCGCCGAGGATCAGGCCCGTCAGCTTGGAGAGGCGATCATCTTGGAATTGCGCGGGCAGAGCGGGCAGCAAAAAAAAAGCGGATAGGACGAGCGCCGCCGTGACGCCCACGAATATGCCAAGGCCCCCGAAGCGTGGCATGGGTTTCGCGTGCATCCTGCGTTCGTCCTTGGGCAGATCAATCGCCCCGATCTTGGGCGCAATCCGGATGGCCGCCGGCGTCAGCGCGAACGCGAGCGCGAAGGCCGTCAGAAAAGAGAGGCCGATGGTTGTGGGGTAGGTCATGCGCAATGCCCTTCCTTTGCGTGGTTTTGATTGCGGTTTCGACGCGGGCCTTGGCTCTGCGGGCTAAGTGGCATCCATCATGACGATCTTGAGGCCCGCCTCCGCCAAGATATCGACCGCAAGCTTATCGGGATAGCCCTCCTTGACGAGGATCTTCTTAATGCCCGCGTTGATGATCATCTTCGCGCAGATCACGCAGGGCTGGTGCGTTATGTACATCGTCGCGCCGTTCACGCTCTGTCCGAGCGACGCCGCCTGCACGATGGCGTTCTGCTCCGCGTGCAAGCCGAAGCAGAGCTCGTGACGTTCTCCCGACGGAACGCCCGTCTTCTCGCGAAAACAACCGCCCCGCTCCGCGCAGTGCATGATGCCCTTGGGCGCACCGTTGTAGCCGGTCGCCATGATATGCCTGTCCTGCACGATGGCCGCGCCCACATGCCGCCTGAGGCAGGTGGAGCGCTTCGCGGTAATCATGGCCATTTCCATGAAATACTCGTCCCAACTCGGTCTTTCCATACTGCTTCGGTCCCTCCATCGCAGGCGTCGGCGACAGAACGAAACGGACGCGCCGGCCGGCCTTGACGAACAGCGAATAAGCGATTCCGGTCATAGTATATCATCCCGCGCAAAAGTATGCAAGGCGGAAATGACGGGCCTTGCCGCGCGGTTCCTTTCCCGGTTACGATTCAGATCATGGCGTCGGCGCAATAATCATTGTGATGAATCCCTCTTTCCGTCATTGCAGGAAGGAGGTGACGAAGATGGGCCGCTTCAAAACGACTTGAACGACGGCGTCAGTCCCCCGCCTCTACAGGAGGCCACTGAAAAAGTCGGCATTGGGCGCAGAACACATGGGGACGGTTCATTTGTGTAACACATACAATGTTGGAATTGCGCGATTTACCGGCACGGG
>JAITLA010000175.1 GCA_031278145.1 Eubacteriales Family XIII. Incertae Sedis bacterium | reverse complement strand
GCGATTTACCGGCACGGGCCACAGTGCCAAACCTGCCCAATACACAAAAGAACCGTCCCCGTGTGTACTTTGTCAGTGACCTCGTCTGCGGGGTGGTTATTTGTCCTCCAGCATGCGTTCCACCTCCGCCATTCGGCCCTCCGCCAGTTCCGGCGGTATGAAGACGCTGCCGCAGGACGGGCAGCACGGCACCTCGTGCGTGAACGAGCGCTCGAGGTATTTGAACACCGTTTTTTTCGGCTTCAGCGCAAGCTTGCAGCGCGCGCATTTCCATTCCCGGGGGGCGGGCGCCTCGCTTCTTTCCTCGGCCACCTCAAGCCTCCGCGTCGAAGCGCATGCGGTGGAAGTAGGCGTCAAAGACCTCATACGCGTCGGGCTCCAAGGCCCTGTAACGCACCCAGTGGGTGATGTTCGGCCTCACGATCCGGCACTGCCGCATCCCGTCCGTTTCGTCGATGAAGAACTCCCCGGCGTCCTCCGCGAGGTGGATCGCCTCTTTCAGATCGTCCGTCAGGATCAGTTTTCGGTCCATTTCGGCGAGGAGGCCCTCGCGTAGCACGAGCCGGATCCCGTCCCACGCGCGCGGCGGGGGCGCGGCGCCTTCACCCGGTGAGGCCAAGGCGCGCTTGATCGCGAGGGCGTTGTCGCGTTTTTCTTGCAAGGTCGGCATCCTTTCCGGTGCGGGCAGACCGAAGGCGAGATCGAGTATGTGGACGCAGGTCTTTCCCCTCTCGGCAAACACGTCGCGGCAGTTCGCGCAGTACACGATGTAGGGCAGCGCGCTCGCAGCCGCGCGCTTGTCCGCGATTTGTTCGTAGAGCGCGGGGTTGGCCGTTCGCATATGGCCGCCGTAACCGCAGCAGCGGTGCTTCTCCGGCAATTCGATTGCGGTCACGCCCGCTTTTTCGGCGATGCTCCGCACGCTCGCCCGCATGCGCGCGTCGCCGCGGGCGGCGCAGGGGTCGAAGACCGCCATGCGCTCTGCGGCCTCGAAGCGCGGGATATCCCCCTCGGGCAGGAGGGCGTACAGCGGCAGCTTCTCGATTTCCGGCAGGAAGAGGTCGAACAGCTTGCCGCAGTAGGCGCAGGCGAAGACGAAGATCGGCCGGCCGGTTTCGATCCACACGGCGCGAATGCGTTCCGTCAGGCGCCGCAGCGCCTCATCCTCCCCGGCCCAGTAGGCGGGCGCCCCGCAGCAGCTTTGGAATATCCCCGCCCCGTACCTTTCGGAGAGAAAGTCGTGGGTGCGGAATACGTGCGCGGGCCTTGCGGCGCCGAGCCGGCAGCCCGGAAAGAAGATGTATTCGCAGCGCCGCTTCCCCTCGGGAAGGCTGAAAAAAGCCGCCGTGTCGCCGTGGAATTCCATTTCGCGCATCCAGAAATCGTGCAGGGGGATGTGCGTGCCCGCCTCCCTGCGCGCGGCGCGCGTCCTTTGAAGCAGGGTGCCGATGTCCACGCCTGCGGGGCATACGGCCTTGCAGTGGCCGCAGACATTGCAGGAATAGGTCTGCCGCGTGAGCGAGCAGGTTGCGAAGGGCGGGTTGGCCTTCGTGTCCGTGTAGGCCTCGACCGCGATCTTGTGCGGGTCCTTGCGGAACAGATCGAGCATCTCACAGCCCGAAAGGCAATAGCGGCAGTCGCAGCCCCAGCAGCGCGCGGCTTCCCGCTTCGCTTCCTCTTCCGTGTAGACGCCCGCGGCGGCTTTGACGCGGGGAAGGGAAGGCCGGCCCGCGTGACGCAGGATATGCTCGCGGCGCGTCTTGTCGTAGGCGTCGAACAAGGCGGCCCTGCCCGTCAGCAGGAAGCTTTCCATGATGCGCGCGACGCGCGGGCCCGCCGCCATCCCCTCGGCCGGGCTCATGCCGCAGAGCATGCCGCCGAGAAAGACCTTGTCCGCGTCGCAGGTGAAGAGCGACTCGTTCCGGCTCGGGAGAAGGCCGAAGTCCTTGCCGTCCTTACCCGTCGCGACGTATATGGCGTCGAAGTCGCGCAGCAGCGGCGTCAGGTCCGTGACGGGCGTTTCATAGCGGAAATCGATGTCCTCCACGGAGAGCGACAGCCGGATCTCCTCCCGAAAGGCCGCCGCCCGCGCGTCGGCGTTGATGAAGCCGCCGAGGACGGCTTCCCGCTCGAACACGGTGACGTGAAACTTCTTCCGCGCGAGGCCGAGCGCGCAGGCGAGCCCCGCCGTTCCCGCGCCGACGATTGCGACGCGCTTGTCCTTCTTCGGAATGGCGTAGGTTTCGGGCTTCTTGTTCTTCGCAAAAGCGATGCAGGCCGCTTCCACGTCGCGTATGGCGACCGCTTCATCGCCGATGCATATGCGCTGGCAGTGTGCCTCGCAGGGGGCCTCGCACAGCGCGTTTGCGACCGAGGGGAACACGAGGGCGTCACGCAGCTGCCGGTGGGCCGCAGCCCACCGACCCTTGCCCGCCTTCTCGAGAAGGCCGCGGATATCGAGGCCGAAGGGGCACACAAAGGAGCAGGATGCGGCCTCGCCGTGAAAGCATTCCGCTGTATGGGCAGTCGCGTCCGCAAGTTCCATACGTCACCTCCCTCCGTTTTCGCATCGCATGGCCGGCGGCGGAACGGGTTCCGCCGCCGGCCGCATCGCGGGTAAAATCGATTCGATCCCGCGCGAGCGGGGATCGGGGACCGGGGCCTAAATGGGATTCGCCCGAATCATCTCCAGCTCATCCTCGAAGTCGGAGCCGAGGAAGTATTTGGGCGGCGTAAGGTCCTCGCCGCGTTGCTTCCGCTCCCAGCCCTCCTTGACCTTGTCCGGCGTCGCGGGCAGGGCGTAGACGCGGACGCCGCAGGCGTTGTGGATCGCGTTGACGACGGCCATGTGGTTCGAGCTTTGGAAGTCCTCCGAGCAGCCGCAGGATCCGTGCGGACCGGCGGGGCGCGGGGTTTCGACGAAGATCAGGTCGATCTCGTCGGGGATGTCCGTGATCTCGGGGATGCCGCAGCCCACCATGTTGCCCTGCTTGTCAAGCCCGTCGTAATCCTCGCTGAGCGCGAAGCCGATGCTGTGGGAGATTCCGCCGTAGGCTTGCCCCTCGACGGCCTGTCTGCTGCCGATCACGCCCACGTCGGCGACGCAGGCGAATTTCAGCACGGTCGTCTTTCCGGTGTTCACGTCAACCTCGACCTGCGCCAGATTGACGCCGTACATGTAGGTCGGGTTCTTCTCGCCCTCGCCCGTGTTCGGGTCCAGCCCCGGCGGCAGACCGATGTTGGCTTGATCGTAGTGGCCCACGTATTTTGTGGGTATGCCCTCCGCCGCCATTTCATCGTATGTGCGGTAGCTTCCGTCGGGCTTTTTCATCGCGTTCATGAGCTTCTCCGCGGCGTCTATCGTGGCGTTGCCGCCCATGTAGTGCGAGCGGCTTGCGGCGGCCAGTCCCGTGTCCGGGCAGGTCTTGCTGTCGTTCATGACGAGGCGCACCCGGTCGGCCTTGACGCCGAGCGGCGCGAGCGCCTTGACCGCGTGGACCAACGCGCCGATGTCGCCGCCCTGTCCGACGTCCTCCCACGTGTTGTAATGGGTGAAGCTCCCGTCGGGATTCAGCTCGAGCGCGACCTCGGCGGAGTCGAACATGCCGATTGTGATGATGAAGCCACCCATGCCAAGTCCGACGCCGACATGCCGACCCTCGGCCCTTGCGGCCTCCGCCTCCGCCTTGTAACGGTCGTAGTGCGGTTTGATCTTCTCGAGCATGGAGGGGTAGAGGTAGTCGTGGTAGGGACGGCTGTTGATCGTGAGATCGCCGGGCCGAGCCGCGTTCTTGTGGCGGAATTCCCACGGGTCCATGCCCGCCTTTTCGGCGATCATGTCTATGAGCGCTTCCGTCGTGGTGTAGGCCTGCGGCGCGCCGAAGCCCCGGTAGGCCGTGCAGAAGGCGTTGTTCGACGAGGCGCCGCGCGCCAAGGCCTTGAAATTGGGCACATTGTAGCCGTGGAAGCCGACGGACACGAGGTTGTTGAAGATCTTCCCCGCCAGATTGGCGTAGGCGCCGTGGTCGAGGCCCAGATCGTATTCCGCCGCGATGATCTTGCCCTCCGCGTCGCAGGCGATCCGGCCGTTTGTGAAGGTGGCGGAGCGCTTGCCCGTAATGTGATTGAATTCGTCGTAGCGCAGGGTCAGGGTGACGGGCATGTCGAGGTTCTGCACCGCCGTCGTGACGAGCCCCAGGATGTTGGCGGTCGTCGAATAGCCGAAGGAACCGCCCGTCGGGTTCATGATGATGCGCAGCCGGTCCGCCGGAATGCCGCAGCTCTCGGAAACCGTTTCGAGGTTTTCACCGATGGACTGCGACTTGCACTGCAGGGTCAGCAGACCGTCGGCGCCGATGTAGCCCTGCACGGTGTCGGGCTCTATGGGCAGATGCGGCTCGTGCTGCGAATGGAAGCTGCCTTCGGCGACGAAGGGCGCGTCCTCAAACAGCTCCGCCGTGTCCTTCCCCTTGAACACGGGCTGTTCCATGAAGAAGTTCGGCAGCGTTTCGTGCAGCTGGATCGCGTTTGGCATGACGGATTCGAGAAGGCTCTTGTAGGCCGGCAGCGGCTCGAGGTCCTGCTTTACGCGTTTCGCCGCCTCGCGCGCGTGTTCCTCCGTGTCCGCGGCCACGAGCGCCACGACATCGCCGCGCTTGTTGATCACCTTGTCCGCCAGGATCGGGAACACGGTGACGCCCTTGCCCTTTTGCCGCGGCACCACGGCCGGCGCGTCGGCGTTGTTCGAGCCTTTGACGTCCTTGGCCGTCATCACCTTGATGACGCCCGGCATGCCCTCCGCCTCTTCCGTGTCTATGCGCAGGATCCGCGCGTGCGGGACCTCGGAGATCACGACGGCCAGATGCGCCGTGCCCTCCGGCATCTTCAGCTTGATGTCGTCGCCGTAATCCGCGAGGCCGCAGACCTTCGCGAGGGAGGTCGGTCTGGGGTGCTTGGAACCGTAAATCTCCTTTTCCCCCTCAAAATCGTAGGTGATGTCCCGCATCGTCTTTTCGCCGCGCAGGACGGCGGCCGCCTCCATGACGGAGTCCACGATGGGCTTGTAGCCGGTGCAGCGGCAGATGTTCCGGTGTTTCTTGAACCACGCGCGCACCGCCTCGCGCGTGGGCGCGGGATTCTCCGCGAGCAGGGCGTGGGCCGAAACGATGAAACCCGGCGCGCAGAAGCCGCATTGCGTGCCGCCGTGGGTGATAAAGGCCTGTTGCAGCGGATGCAGGCGCCCCGGGGCGCCGATGCCCTCAATCGTCAGCACGGTGCTGTGCTCCTTGACGTTTTTCATCCTTCGCGTGCAGGCGCGCACCGGGGCGCCGTTCAGGAGGACGGTGCAGGCCCCGCACACGCCCGTGCCGCAGCCGATCTTGACGCCCGTCAGTCCGTAACGCCGCAGGGCGACCGCGAGGGAATCCTTCTCCGGATCGCAGAGGACGAAGCGTTCTACGCCGTTGATAATGAGTGTGAACCGTGCAAGCTTCATGGCGATTTCCTTTCTTCATCTCAAAAATGCTGTCGCACGAAATTTGAATCGGAAGCGATATCCAAAGGTTTACGGTTCAAAGATTGCGCGGTAAGCACTCAGAAGCGCAGGATCGGTTTGATCGTGACACCGCTGTGCGAATCCGCAAAAGCCTGCTTGATATCCTCGAACTTGTAGAACTTGACCAGCTTATCCACGGGCAGCCTGCCCTCCCGATAATACTTCACAAGCTCCGGGATGAACACGGGGGGATTGGAACCGCCTTCGGTCAGACCGCATAGGGTGGCGCTCTTGTTCATGAGCATGGGCTCGAGCGCGATGCCGACCTCGGCGGGACCCGTCACGCTGACCACGGTGGCCGTACCCTCGCGGCGCAGACAGTTCAGTGCCTGCA
Source organism: Eubacteriales Family XIII. Incertae Sedis bacterium (assembly GCA_031278145.1). The sequence goes on along the minus strand of JAITLA010000175.1, from coordinate 1,032 downwards.
GCGTCAGGGCCGGCACGCCGGAGGATTCCACGCTGTACTGCGCGCCGCCCTTCGTGATCTTCCGGATTTCCTCCACCGCGTCGCATTCCTTGCCGTTGATGGCGTGGGTGGCGCCGAGTTCCTTGGCCATCGCAAGACGCGACGGCGCCACGTCCACGGCGATGATCGTAGCGCAGCCCGCGATTGCGGCGCCCATCACGGCGCTCATGCCGACGCCGCCGCAGCCGAACACGGCGATGGAACTGCCCTTCTCCGGGCAAAGCCGGTTCAGGACCGCGCCCGCGCCCGTCTGCACGCCGCAGCCGAGCGAGCAGAGGTAGGCCAGATCGTCGTCCGAGGCAACGTCCGCTTTGACGGCGTTTCTTTCGTCCACGACGGCGTGGGTCGCGAAAGCGCCCTGTCCGAAGAAGGAGGAAACCGCCACGCCGTTTTGGGACAGGCGCTTCGTGCCGTCGATGTAGCTGCCGTTGAAGAAGAGGGTGTTGAGATTGTCGCAGGCGTAGGGATGCCCCTCCGCGCAGTAGTCGCAGGCGCCGCAGGACGGGAAGGTCATGATGACGCGGTCGCCTTTTTTCAGGCCGGTCACGCCGGGTCCGAGTTCCTCGACCACGCCCACCCCCTCGTGGCCGAATACGGCGGGCAGAGCCACGGGTATCAACTGGTTGATGCCGGCATCGTCCGTGTGGCAGACGCCGCAGGCCACCATCCTGACCAACACCTGCTTCTCACCCGGAGGGGCAAGCTCCAGTTCCTCCAAAGACATCGTCCCCTTTTCGTGCGTGATTGCCGCTTTGATCTTCATAGCAACTCCTCCTTTTCTGCATGGTTCGTACAGCGTTTATTGTTAAACGGACACGGATCTCACAGAATGTCCTTGACCGTCAAGGGTCAAGGTGAGGCGTGCACGCCGTTCAGGCCCGTGCCGCAAGACCGCTCCTCCGGCAGAGGGGCGCGCGGCGCCGGCTCGGTAAGCGTGCACAAATTTTGTAATGACATCCGGATACAGTATAATAAAGAATCGCGGAAATGTCA
>JAITLA010000172.1 GCA_031278145.1 Eubacteriales Family XIII. Incertae Sedis bacterium | reverse complement strand
TCGTCGTAATCGCACAGCCATTTCGCGGGCATCTTGTTGAACACGAAGACGGCGCCGTAGCCGGCCGAAAAGCCCGCGGCAATCGATACGACGATGGCGGCCGCGCGGGAAAGCAGGAGGATTTTATCCATAATACAATAAATACACCGTTATAACCCACGCGAAGATCGGATACGCCTCCGCCGCGTTTTCCGCGTCCGCGCCTTCCGCGCCGTCTTCGCCTTCCGCGCCTTCCCCCGCCGGCGCTTCCGCCTCCGCCGGCTCGAAGGAAAAGCTCCCTATTTTGTAGGTGCCCGTTTCGCTCTTTTCGAGCGATCCGATGAAGTACATGCCTCCGTCGTAGGGCGCCTTCATGTGCACGGTGACGGGCATCGAAAGCAGATACGGGCCGTCCGCGGCCGCGCCGCCCGGCGCCTCGGGAACGCCGAGGACGACGCTCTGCAGCTCGAGCCCGAACCGGTCCGTGCCGCGCGTGATATCGTCAACGACCCCCGCGGGCGTCAAGCCCTTGATCGGGCGCGTCTGCAGCAGTTCCCCCTGCATGTCCGTTATGCGTTCGGATATCAGGCCCGGGTCGAGCATGATCTCGGAGATGGCCTCCTTTTCCTTTTCGAACGCGACGTGCTCATGGTAATTCCCCACAAGCTCCGCGCGCAGCGGCGGATACAGGAAATACGCATAGGCGAGGATCGCGCCGATCAGCACGAGGGCGAAGGCGATTCGAAACAGGGCGCTGTGCTCGTCCTTCATTCGCTCAGCCCTCCCATCGCGGGCACATCCCATGAGATCGTGGCGACGCAGCGCCAGAGCGCGGTTTCCGTTCTGGTCATGATCACCGGGTCCGCAACGGTCAAATTCCCGTCGCGGTTCATCGCCTCCTTGGCCTCGAGAAAGGCGTCCGGATCGGAGGTCGTAAAGGTCACGTCCATGCTGTCGTCGTTGTTTTCATGATCTATGCGTTCGATGCGCGCCTCGGCAAACAAGCCCCGGCTGATCTGGTAGAGCAGGGCGCCGTACCGCAGATTTCTGTTCTGCATATAGGCCTCCTCGGCCATATGGCTCTGCAATAAAGCGTTGAGCTGCCGCTGCGCGGCGAGCTTCTCCCGCGCCTCCGCGTAGATCGGCCGCGTGATGATCGCGAGGCTTTCCGCGTTTTCCCGCTCGATGCAAAGATTCGCAATCGGCATGGCGGACATCGCGGCGAGCGTCGCCGCACTGAGCGCCACGGCCGTCGCGCGCGCGATGCCGCGCTCTCGCCTCTTGCGGAAACCGCCGTACAGCAGATTCTTTTTTTTCTGTTTTTTCGGCAGCGCGCCGGCCTGAGAAAGCACCTTGGCGTAGAGGCCGGGCCTGTCCGCGAGCTCCCCGTCGAGCATGACCGCGTCGCGCAGCCGATCCGCGTAGAAGTCCGCGCTCCGGCAGGGCATGTTCAAACGTCCCGCCACGCGGTCCGCAAAATCCGGCGCGCCCGCGCGCATACCCGCCAGCAGGATGCAGTCCGGCTTGGCGTCCTCGCCCTCCCGGCTTCCGACCTGCCGGATGCGCTCGCGAAGCGCTTCCTCGAGGCACAGCAGGAGATCCGCCTCGGAAAGCCCTTCGGGGACGGGCAATTCGCACCTGTGCACCAAGCGCGTGCGCACGAAGAACAAAAGGCGGATGCAGTCCTCGCCCACGTCGAGGCAGACGGGGTTTGTGCCGAGGTGCACATCGTTTCGCAGCAGGGCGTTCAACAGCTTCCGCATCAGGTCCGACCAGACGGACAGGGACGAGGACGCGAAACGGCTCCTGATGCCGGCGGCCTTCAGCGATTTGACCAGGGTGCGCAGGAATCCGTCCTTGACGGCGAAGATCGCGCTCGTTCGGTTCTCCGCGTCGCCCTCTCCGCTGTAGCGCTCGCTTTCGATGATGTGGCTCCCAAGGCCCGGGGGCAGGAAGGCCTCCGCTTCCGCCCGCGCCCTGCCGCGCAGCTCCGAGGCGGACAGCTTCGGGTGATAGTATTCGTGATACGGGGCGAGCGCCGAATGGAACAGGAGCGCCGCCGGGGCCGGCGTGAGCCGGCCCCGCCTGATCGCCTCGCCGATGAAGCGCGCAAGCGCCTCGGGATCGTCCGTGAGGGCGTCGCCCTCCGGGTTTTCGGGCAGGGGAAAGGATCTGGCGCTCTTGATCGCGATGCGCTTGCCTCGTATCTCCGTTTCGGCCAGCTGCAGAAGGCGTCGTTCGATTTTTATCGTAAGCAGCTTCATAACCCGCGCACCTTGTAGATCTCGTCCGTATCCGGCGGATCGACGGGCAGGCGCGCGCCATCGCGGCGAATCATGCAGACGCCCGCGTCGCGCGCCTTCACGACGCCGATGCAGGCGATCTCCACGCCCGCCGCCCGCACGGCCGACAGCAGGGCGTCCTTCTTCGCGGGCCGTGCCGCGATCAGCATCGAGCCGCTTGAGATCAGGCGCAGGCCGTCTATGCCAAGCCGCTCGCATATCCTCCGCGTGACCGCGGCGACGGGGATGGCGTCCTCCCAGAGCTCCGCGCCCGTCCCCGAGATCTCGCACATCTCCCACACGGCGCCGAGCACGCCGCCCTCCGTAACGTCGTGCATGCCGGCGGTTCCGATCCGCCCCGCGATCACGCCCTCGCGAACGACGCTGACGCGCGACAGCATGGACTTCGCCTCGCGCAGCTCCGCCTCGCTCAGCGCATGCGCGATCCGCCGCTCGCAGTCGTGCGCGAGGATGCCCGTCCCCTCCATGCCGGCCTGCTTCGTGAGCAGGAGAAAATCGCCGGGCCGCATATCCTTCGCGCTCTGCGAAGCGCCCTTCTCCGCCCGGCCTATGGCCGTCGAAATGATGACGGGCTTCGTCACGGCCGCCGTGATCTCCGTATGGCCGCCGATGATCTCCACCTCCAGTTCCTCGGCCGCCTCGGCGGCACGGCGCATGATCTCGCGGATCTCTTCCTCCTTCGTGCCCTCGGGCAGGAGCACGGCGAGCATAACGCCGAGCGGGGCGACGCCGTTCGAGGCGATGTCGTTGCAGGAAACGTGTATCGCGAGAAGGCCGGCCTGCGCCGAGGCCGCCGTGATGGGGTCGGTGGACAGCACGCACTCGTAGGGCCCGAAATCGACGACGGCGCAGTCCTCGCCCACGCCGGGGCGCGTCAGCACCTCCGGTCTGCGGTGGCGTATATGCCGAAACACGATTTCTTCCAGCAGTTTGTTGTCGAGTTTTCCCGTTTTCAGCATGGTTTCGTCAGTCCTCTTCCGCAGGCGGCACGCCGCTCTCGATCCAAGCGGCAAGCCGGTCCTCGTCGATCACGGCGATGCCGCGCGCGCGCGCGGCCTTGTTCTTCGCGGAGCCGGACAGACGGTCGTTGTTGATCAGAACGCTCGTTTTCGAGGTGACGGCGCTCGCCGTCCTGCCGCCCAGCGATTCTATCAGCTCCTTCAGCGCGTTTCGGTTCGGGTAGCGCACAAGGCCGCCCGTTATAACGAACACGTGTCCGTCGAAGAGCCCGCCCTCCGCCGATTCGGGCGCGTCCGCGAAGCTGAGCTCCGCGAGCAGGCGCGCGAGAGCCTCGCGCTTGTCCGCGTCCGCGAAGTGGCGCACGAAGGCTTCCGCGATCACCTCTCCTATGCCGTCCACGCTCAGGAGCTCCTCCCGCTCGGCGGCCTGTATGCGCGCCCAGTCGAAGCCGCAGGCGCGGCAGATCAGTTTCGCGTTGGCGAGGCCGATGCCCGGTATGCCGAGGCTGTACAGCAGCCGCACCTGCGTCGTGCGGCGCGCCTTGTCGACGGCGGCCAGCAAGCGCTCGCAGGAGCGTTCGCCGAAGCCGTCCATACCGACGATGCGATCCCTGAAGCGCGCGAGGCGAAACAGGTCGGCCGCCTCCCGGATCAAGCCCTCGTCCACGAGTTTCTCAAGGCTCGCTTCGGACAAGCCCTCTATGTTCAGCGCGTCGCGGCTCACAAAATGCGCGAGGGCCTTGATCTGCTTGGCGAGGCAGTCCTCGTTCGCGCAGTACAGGAAGCGCACACCGCTTTCGTCCCGTATCGCCGTTTCGCCGCCGCAGACCGGACAGGCGCGGGGCGGTCTTGCGCCGCCGCCGCGCGTCAGGTTTTCCGCGATCTGCGGGATGATCATATTGGCCTTGTACACCGTGATGCGATCCCCCGCGCCCAATTGCAGTTCCTCCAGGATGCTGATGTTGTGAACGCTCGCGCGGGAAACGGTGCTGCCTTCTATCTCAACGGGATCGAAGAGCGCAATCGGATTGATCAGCCCCGTCCGCGAGGCGCTCCACAGGATCTCCCGGAGCGTCGTTTCGCATTTCTCGTCCTCCCATTTGAAGGCGATGGCGTCCCGAGGAAATTTTGAGGTGCTGCCCAGCGAAGCGCCGTAGGCCAGGTCGTCGTAGGTGAGGACGAGGCCGTCCGAGGGCAGATCGCTCTTCGCGGTCCGCTTTGAGAAGCACGCGACGCGCGCCTCCACGTCGGAGGCGTCCACCTTTTCGTATTCGACAATCGGAAAGCCGAGGCGGAGCAGAAAATCCATCTGCGCGGCGCGCGCGTTTTGAAAGTCGGGCAAATCCTCCCCCTTCGCGTCCACGAAGGCGAAGGCGTAAAAGCGCACGCGGCGTTCGGCCGTGACGCGGCTGTTGAGCTGCCGCACGCTGCCGCTGCACAGGTTGCGCGGGTTCTTGTATTTGAGCGCGGATTCCTCTATGCCGGCGTTGATCCGTTCAAAGTCGGAATAGCGGATCACCGCCTCGCCGCGCAGGTTCAGCTCGCCCTTGTAGGGTATGCGGATCGGCAGGTTCGCGAAGGCCCGCGCGCTCGCCGTCACCACCTCGCCCTCCAGCCCGTTGCCCCGCGTCACGGCCTTGAACAGCGCGCCGTCGCGATAGGTCAGCGCGACCGTAAGCCCGTCCAGCTTCCGGGAGAGCAGGCCCTTCTTGTCGCCGAGCCAGGCCCGCAGCGCCGCAGGGTCCTTGGTCTTGTCGAGCGAGAGCATGGGCGCGGGATGCAGCTCCTTGGGCAGCTCGGAAACGACCTCGTAGCCCACCCGCCGCGTGGGGCTGCCGGACAGCACGATCCCCGTTTCCTCTTCAAGGGCCGCAAGCTCGTCGTACAGTTTGTCGTATTCTATGTTCGGCATGATCTCGCGATCCTCGCCGTAGTAGGCGCGCGCCGCCTCGGACAGCCGGTCCGTCAGGGCCTCCAGGCGTTCTTGCGCTTCTCTTGTTCTCACAGGGACACACTCCATCCGTATTTGCCGCAGCCGACATCGGCCGCCTATATCCTGCTGAGCGGCGCCAGACCGCGCGCCAGCTTTTTTTTGCCCGCGCCGTCGAAGATCACCGTCAGGGTTTTGTCATCCGCGTCTATCACAAGGCCGTCGCCGAACTTGCTGTGGCGCACGCGTTCGCCGCTTTCGAACGCGGGCCCCGCGTTCGAAAGGATTTCGCGCGCGACGCTCTCCCGCGCGTATCTGAGCGAGTCGAAGGGGCGAAACACGCGGCCCGCCGCGTAACCGTCGTTGCCCGTTTCCGCGGCGTGAAAGATGCCGGGCGGCTTCCGCAGCGCGTCGCCGTCCATGAAGGAAGGGTCCAGCTCGCGGAGAAAGCGGGATTCGCGCGTATGGTCGGTCCTGCCGTACAGCGTCCTGCATTCGGCGCGCGTCAAGAAGAGCTTCTTCATGGCGCGCGTCATGCCCACATAGCACAGCCGCCTTTCCTCCTCATCGCCGTCTTCCTTCTCGATGGAACGCCAGCCCGGGAAGAGGCCCTCCTCCATCCCCGGCATGAATACGACGGGGAATTCGAGCCCCTTGGCGCTATGCAGGGTCATGAGAGCCACGGCGTCCTCGTTCGGGTCGTGGTTGTCTATGTCCGAGAGCAGGGCGATCCGCTCCATGAAGGACGCGAGGGAGAGCTGCGGGTCCTCCCGTTCGTAGCCCGCGATCACGGATTTGAATTCGAGCAGGTTTTCGATGCGGCTCTCCGCCTCGACGCTCTCTTGGTCCAAAAGCGCCTTCAGGTAGCCCGTCCGCGCCATCAGCATGTCGTACAAATCCGAAACCCGCAGGTTGTCCTTCTCCGCGGACAGCTCCGACACCGCGCGCGCCATCTCCGCGACGGCGGCGCAGGCACGCGCGGGCAGGTCCCCGCACACGGAGGGATCGGAAACCGCCGACAGCAGGCTCTCTCCCCGCGCCGACGCCAGCGCCGCAAGCTTTTCGAGCGTCTTGCCGCCGACGCCGCGCTTCGGCTCGTTGACGACGCGCTCAAACGAAAGGTCGTCCGCCGGATTCTGCACGAGGCGCATATAGGCCAGTATGTCCTTGATCTCTTTCCTGTCGTAGTATCGAAGTCCGCCGAGCACGCGATAGGGCAGGCCGCGCGCGGAGAGGGCCTCTTCAAAGGTCCTCGACTGGGCGTTCGTGCGGTAGAGCACCGCAAAATCCTTAAAGTCGTACCCGTCGCCGGCCTGCATGAGGGCGATGCGCTCCGCGATAAACGCGGCCTCGGCCCGCTCGTCGTCGGTGCTGCGATAGGTGATCTTCTCGCCGGGCTCCTTATCCGTCCACAGCTTCTTGCCCTTGCGCGAACGGTTCTTCTCGATAACCGAATGCGCGCCGCCCAAGATATTGGCGTGGGAACGGTAGTTCTGCTCGAGCTTCACGACCTTGGTTCCCCTGAAATCCTTTTCGAAATCGAGGATGTTGCGGATGTCCGCGCCGCGCCATTGGTAGATGCACTGGTCGTCGTCGCCCACGACGCAGATATTGCCATGCTCCTTCGCCAGCAGCCGTATCAGGCGATACTGCATCGCGTTCGTGTCCTGGTATTCGTCCACCGTGATGTAGAGGAAGCGCTCGCGATAGGACGTGAGGATGTCCCTGTTCCGCTCAAGCAGCTTGACGGCATTGCAGAGCAAATCGTCGAAATCCATCGCGTTGTTCTTCTTCAGGGCCTTCTCGTAATCCGCGAACAGCGGCGCGAGGATCGCCCCCGTAGGCGAGTCGCCGTCGGCCGCGGCGTATTCGGCGGCGCTCAGACCCTTTTCCTTGTTGGCGCCGATGACGCTCAGCACGTATGCCGGCGTGAATTTCTTGTCCTTTACGTCGTGGGCCTTCAGGCAATTCTTGATCACGGTCCTCTGGTCCGCCGGATCGTACACGACAAAATCGCGGCTGTAGCCTATGGCTTCCGCGTGTGTTCGGAGCATGCGCAGACAGGCCGCGTGGAAGGTCAGTATCCACATGCGCGACTGCCCGCCTATCAGCGCCTCCACCCTTTCCCGCATCTCTGCGGCGGCCTTGTTCGTGAAGGTGACGGCGAGTATGTTGTACGGTGAAACCCCTTCCTCGCGCACGAGCCGCGCGATGCGATGCGTCATCGTGCTCGTCTTGCCGCTGCCGGCGCCCGCCAATATCAAGAGAGGCCCGTCCTTGTGCATCGCGGCCTCTCTCTGCTTGGGGTTCAGCTTCGCCAAATAGTCCATACCGCCTCCTTGTCGCGCCGTCCGGCGGCCTGCGCCGCTTGCGTTATTCAATTGTATCATATAAGGCGCGAACAGGGAAGCGGGGAAATATCTTTTTGTCGGTGGCCGCGCGGCGCGTACTACTATTCAAACCCCACCTGGGTTTGGCATCGGAATGACACAAGATCCTGTAAAATCATTGGAATTTTAGAGGCTTCATCAGGATGTGTGGAAACATCATACCCTCCCCGGCAGCGTCAGGCTCGTATTTGCGCAACGAAGCATGACCAAGGCGATCAGGTTGTCGATGTTTCGAAATCCGTAGCCCATCCCTACGGTGAGCTTGATTTTGTTGTTGATTGCTTCCACCCTTGCGTTCGACAACACGTACTCGATCGAGGAAAGGATCGCGCCGACATGCCTTTTGATCTTTCTCCGCGATTCCACGAATCCGGGTATCCTTGAACGCATCGCCCATCCGATCCACCCCTTGAGTTCCTCTCTTGCATCCTCGATCGGAAGTTTGAACGACGGCGTCAGTCTCCCGCCTCTATAAGCGGTGAGTTTCGGAACACAAAGGGGACGGTTCTTTTGTGTTGCAAATCGGATAATTG
>JAITLA010000192.1 GCA_031278145.1 Eubacteriales Family XIII. Incertae Sedis bacterium | reverse complement strand
CGAATGCGGATCTCGTTCTCTATCGCTCTGGCCACGGAGGAAACCATGCCCAGCGTATGCTGGTGGATCGTTTCGTAGCGGCCCGCCACGCTGATGACGCAGATCACCTCGCCCGCGTTGTTCAGCACGGGCGCGGCGGAGCAGGTCCAGCGGTGAAATACGTGCACATAGTGCTCCGCCCCCGCGATCTGAACGGGCTTCTTCGTGACGACGGCCAGGGCGATGCTGTTCGTGCCGGCCGCCGCCTCCAAGCGGTTCGCGCCCGGCAGGGACAGGGTTTTTTCCGCGATTTCCATCGTGTCCCGATCCCCGACGCTCTTCAGTATGAAGCCGTCCGCGTCCACATAGTGGATGATGAAGCCGGAGCCCTTCACGATCTCGTACAGCGAGTCCATGTAGGGCATGACGATTTCCAATATCTCGGCGTTTTCGTTCAGCTTTTCCGCCACGCGGTCCTCCGGCAAGAGCGGGATGCCCTTGCTCGACATCGGATCGAGGCCCAAGGCCTTGCACCGCCTCCAAGAGTCGGCCACGATCCTTTTCACGACGGCGCTCTTGATCCGGCCGCTCTTCATGAAGTTGACCCAAGCGTTTTCGAAGGCCAACAGCTCCGGATTGTAGGCGAAAAAGTAGGGGTTCAGCAGATGATCGTCCATGACGCCTCCTTTTGTCGCAGCCCGCGGGCCGCCGTGGATATACCGAACTCTTGTTGAAATCATAGCATGTTGCGGCGACGGCGTAAAGAGGATTTTTTTTGAGGGCCTCGTTGACAATTGTATTATTTTTCTGTATACTCAAACCACAAAGCAAAGACGCTGCGGGCTTCCTGTGGCGTTACTTTTTTCCAAGAAGGCTTTGTACGGAACGGTGCGCGTTTTCTGTTTTGCGGGGCGGATGTTTTCGCCGAAGCCAAGAGGAGGTGAGAGTTACATGGAAGAGGTCGCAAGCTACGGTTTTTTGTCCACGGTCCCCATTCTGGTGCTCGTCGTCGGCGTAGTGGTCACAAAGAAGATGCTGGAGATGCTGCTTTTGTCGACCGTTGTGGGCGCGGTCATCGTCTACAAGGCCGGATTCTTCAGCGGTTACATCGAATTGCTCTACGGAACGCTGTCGGGGAGCATGTTTCAGTTCCTGTTTTTGATCTTGATATTCTGCGGTCCCATGATCTCGTTGTACGAGAAATCCGGTTCGCTGCTCGGGTTTTCCAACATCGTGAGCAAGGTGTCCAAAACCCGAAGCCGCTCGTTGTTTTACGCATGGGTTCTGGGCGTTGTCGTATTCATCGACGATTATCTGAACGCCTTGGCCGTGGCGGCCGCGATGCGCAATATCACGGACCGGCTTAGGGTGCCGCGGGAGCATTTGGCCTACACCGTCAATTCGACGGGCGCCTGCGTGTGCGTCATCGTTCCCTTTACGAGCTGGGCGGCCTTCGCCATCGGTTGCATGCAGGAATACGATCTGGGATTCGGGGACTACATCGCTTCCATCCCCTTCATGTTCTATCCTTGGGCCGCGGTGATCCTCAGCCTGCTTACCGCCATAGGGGTCTTCCCCAAGATCGGCCCCTTGAAAAAGGCCTACCAACGGGTGGACGAAGGCGGCGACACGCTGCCTCCGCCGGACAAGAGTGGCGCCATACCCATCGTCAACATGGAGAGCGCCAAGGATGTGACGCCCGTCAATCCGCTGAACTTTCTGATTCCCATCGTCGGTCTTGTCATCACCATGATCCTGTTTGACAACGATATGATACACGGCCTGATCGCCGCCTTGGTGATCCAGGGGGTGCTCTACCTCGCGCAGCGCATCATGACGCTGACGCAGTACATGAACGCTCTGCTGGAGGGCGTTACGAGCATGGCAAACCTCGTTTTCACGGTACTCATCGCCTTCACCTTGGCGGGCATCAATGAGAAGCTCGGCTTCTCCGAGTATGTGATCGACCTTTTCACGCGGTATGTATCGCCGTCGATATTGCCCGCGCTGACCTTCCTGATCTGCGCCTTCATAGCCTTCACGTCCTGCAGCTTCTGGGCGCTCATCATCATCGGGACGCCCGTGTTCGTGCCTCTGGCCTTGGGCGTGGGCGTTCCGCCGGCGGTTCTCATCGCGGGCATCATGTCGGGTACCTCTCTCGGCAGCCAGTGCTGCTTCTATTCCGACGCCGTGTTCATGACGGCCGCCGGGACGGGCGTGAGCAATGTGCCGCAGGTGCGAACGGCCGCGCCCTACGTGCTGATCGGCGTGGTTGTGGCGACAATCGCCTTCCTCATCGTGGGCTTCACTGTATGAAGCATGCAGTAACAAGCAAGCAAGAAAGAAAGGAGTACCACAATGGCAGACATAGTATGGAGAGGAAACGCCATCTTTACGGGGCTCGAGGACAGGCCCTTCAAAGGCGCCGTCGTCGTAACGGGCAACAGGATAGAAAAGGTGCTGCGTGACGACGACGGCAGCGCCTACATCGGTCCCGAAACCAAGGTGACGGACTGCGGCGACAAGCTGATCATGCCCGGATTCGCCGATGCGCACGTCCACTTCTTCATGGGTGCGGCGGCATCGAGCCCCCACGTGTGCATGGATATCTCGCGCTCCGTTTCCGAAGACGACTGCGTGCGCATCATCAAGGAATTCGCGGATCGACACCCCGAGGAGGAACGGATCCTGGGAATGGGCTGGTTTCCCGCTTTCTGGAACGACGCGCCCCTGCCGACAAAGCAATCGCTGGACGCGGCCATTCCGGACAAGCCCGTGTACCTGCTCTGCGCCGACGCGCATTCGATATGGACCAACTCAAAGGGGCTCGCGGAATGCGGAATCGACGGGAAGACGGAGGTTTCGTTCGGCGCGATCCCGAAGGGAGAGGACGGAGAGCCGAACGGCATGCTGATAGAGCTCGAAGCCATGGCCGACGCCCTGCCCAAGCTCCTGCTCTTTCCGAAGGATGTCGCACGGGAGATGCTGATCGGATTCCTGGCCGAGATTGCGGAGAACGGGATCACGAGCATCTGCGATATGTCCCCGAACGTCTTGAACGATGATACGCTCGCGCTTTACGACGACCTTGCCGCGGCGGATGCGGCGGGGCTCATGACCGTTCGCCTGCACCTCTATTCGGATCTGATCACCATAGACGCGGACGCGAAGAAGGAAAGGGATGCGGCGCGCCGTTACGCGTCCCCGATGCTCCGCTACACGGGTTTGAAATCCTTCGTCGACGGCGTCACCTCCACTTACACGGGCTTCCTGCTGGAGCCCTACGCGGACAAGCCGGGCTTTTTGAGCAACGCCAATTATCCCAAGGAGAGCTATGAACACTGCGCGCGGATCGCCAACGAGGCGGGCTTCCCCGTGCGGCTGCACTGCATCGGCGACGCCGCCGTCAGATGGGGGCTCGACATCTTTGAAACGACCAACGCCGCGCTCGGCAATCCGGGGAACGCGCGTGGGATCCGCAACACGCTGGAGCACGTGGAAAGCATTCATCCGGACGACATCCCCCGCTTCGCGGAGCTTGGGGTCATCGTTTCCCCGCAACCCTACCACCTGACGCTGGACGCGAATGAGAAGATCGTCCGCGTCGGGCCGGAGCGCAGCCGCTGGGAATGGCCGTTTCGGACGCTTCTGGACAAGGGGGCGCAGATGGCGTTCAGCACCGATTATCCCGTGGTCGGCCTGAACCCGTTCCGAAACATATACGCCGCCATAACGCGGTGCGACGACGAAGGAAAGCCCACGGGCATCAATCCGCAGGAGAAGGTCACGCTGCCCGAGGCCCTGAAAATCTACACGCTCGGCAGCATACGGGTCTACGGGCGGGAAGAGGAGCTCGGGACGCTGGAGGAGGGCAAGCTGGCGGATATGATCCTCGTGGACAGGAACCTCTTTGCGATACCCGAATTCGAGATCAACGACTGCCGCGTCGAGAGGACCGTATGCGACGGCAAGGAGGTATTCGCGCGTGAACGCGAATGAGATTCGTCCGAAGCACGCCGTGCATCGGCGGAGGCGGGCGCCGCGAGCGGCGCCCGGCGTTTGAATCGAGAGGAGGTATGTACAATGATCATCGGCAGTACGCATGCGGTGAGCGGTGCGTTCGAAACGGAGGTCCTGAGCGTCGTATCGGTCCAATTCGCGCCCATTGCCGCTCGAAACTCGGAGGACGTTCAAGCGAACGTGGATACGATCTGCGATTTTATGGACAGGGCCGTCTGCGGCTTCCCGGGCGTGGATCTCATCGTCACGGTCGAATGCGGCTTGCAAGGGGCCGGCCCGGACTTCCAAAACGCCCTGATCGATTATGACGGCCCGGAGATCGCGCGGCTGAAGGACAAGTGCAAAAGCCTGGACGTCTGGGGGATCTTCTGCCCCTTGTTCAGGGAATTCAACGGAAAGAAATGCGCCAATACCTGCATCATGATCAACAACAAGGGCGAGATCGTGCATCATTACGTGAAGATGAATCCGTGGACCCCCAGCGAAATAAGCTATCCCGGCGGGGAATGTCCCACGACGCGGGGACCGAAGGGCGCGCGCATCGCGACCATCATCTGCGCGGACGGCGACTATCCGGAAATGTGGCGCGCGGCCGCAAACGGCGGCGCCAACGTCATCGTTCGCGTGTCCTATGACATGTCGCCTTGGGACAAGGCTTGGGAGATCACGAACAAGGCTTTGGCGTACACGACGCAATGCTATGTCGTTACGGCCAACGCGGTCGGCATGGACGACGTGTACAGCTATTTCGGGCGCAGCATGATCCTGAACCCGGAGGGCGCGATCATCACCGAGGCGCCCGAGGGTCTGCCGTGGCTGATCAAGGCGGACCTGTACCCCGCAATCGTCGATTACAACCGCGCGCAGCATGTTTCCGGCAATTTCAACTGGACCCTCCGGCATCGCGGCGCGACGCATCCCGACTTCGCGGGCGTGGGCGCCGACGCGCGCGCATATCGCAACGAGTGACGGGGATACGAGGCGTCTATTTTCGCAGAAGCCGCGCGGGACAAGACCGCGCCCGCCGTCAGCGGACGGCGTTTGAGAACAGATGAGAGCCACGGAGGTTGTTTTGGAAAAATATTATATGGCTGCCGCGCATAACGTCGTGCGGGCCTTGGACGCCGGAGGAATCGGCTTTCCGATCAGCAAAAAGGATCTGCTTGCCCGGGTGGGCGCAACGGAGGTGCGGGTCGATTTCGACAAGAAAATCAGCCTGTCGGCGTATTGCGATAACATCCGGATCGATCATTTTGAAAACAAGGCGCAGTTCTTCTGCGCGCTGACCGCCGCAAACACCGAATTCGCGTAAGGAGCGCTTCGGCGGTCATCCGAATCGAAAAGCGAAACGCGCCGGCGCTCCCGGCGCGTTTCGCTTTTTTGCGCTTGACAGCGTTCGCGGGCGACTGCGGCGGGCCGTGAAGGACGCAGCCCCGGATATTTGGGGCGCCTTCCGGCCGGTTACCGCGCAACCGGGCTCAATCCGAACAGGGCAATGCTGTTTTCCCGCCCGATCAAGCGTTTGTCGTTATCGCCAATCGCGCAATGATCAAACCATTCGCAGGCCTCACCGACCTCTTCAAATGGAAAATCCGTTGCAAAAAGCACGCGTGTGGCGCCGAACTCCATAACGGTGTTCCACAACGCCGGCGTGTGGAATTGCCCGCTCGTCGTATACCATACATTCCTGCACATATACTCGTAAAGGGGCTTTTGTGCGGGAATTCCCCGTTTTTCTTTTGCGATGCGGCTTTGTGCGCGCCAAATGCAAAAGGGGAGGGTTTCGCCCAGATGCCCCAAGATCAATTTCAGTTTCGGATATTCATCGAACAGACCGCTGCACATCAATCTGAGAGCGTGTGTTGCGGTTTCGACGCCGAATGCCCACGCGGCGCCCACAAGCCACGGATGACCCTC
The DNA here is from genome assembly GCA_031278145.1 of Eubacteriales Family XIII. Incertae Sedis bacterium. The sequence goes on along the minus strand of JAITLA010000192.1, from coordinate 1,962 downwards.
GTACATCCGCGCGTTGCAAGGCATCGGATCTCTGGGATGCAGGTAAAACGGCATGTCCGTTTTTTCGACTTCGGCCCAAAACGGACGATAGATCGGATCGTCGAGATATTTGTACGTGGATTCATTGTCGATTTGCGAATATCCGTTTACAAGTACACCGACGCAGTTAAGTTCATTTTTGGCGCGATGCATTTCCTTAATGGCTTCGTCGACATCCTGCATCGGAAGCGCCGCGAAACCCTTGAAGCGCTTGGGTGCCTTTGCAAAGGCCTCCGCCATTTCGTCGTTTGCCTTTTTTGCGATATAAACCGCTTGTTTTCTGTCGCAAATCGCCTGCACCGCAGGGGAATTCAATGAGAGGATCATCATGTCCATCCCGTGCTTATCCATTTCCCGCAAACGGACGTCCATCAGATCCAAAATGCGTGCCGAAAAAGCAGGCCAAACGTCTTTCGGAAAGTAGCGCTCGGAAAACGCGACCGTCTCCCGAATCGCAAAATGTTCCTCCAATCCGATTTTGCCATCCATATTCGCCTCCTTGTCTCGCGCTCAATTCAGTTTGAGCAGTTTCGCGAGATTGCCACCCAAAAACGCGGTTCTTTGCTCGTCTGTGATGGGCAACTCTTTGATCGTATCGAGATAGTATTTAAAATCCCTGCCTTCGTGCGTCTCATACGGATAGTCCGTGCCGAAGCACAAGCGATCCGAACGTGCGCCCTTGAACGCCGTTTCCGTGATCAACGGCCAGCCGGCCGAGCCCGCGCCGTCGAAATACAGGCGGTCAAAGAGTTCGTCGAAGGCCTTGTCGTAGCCGAGTTCCGCCAGTTCGAGGGGGGATTTTGCGATATTTTTATATTTTTCGTTCGGCTCCGGCAGTCCGAGTGAGGCGGGCGGTTCAAAAAAGTTCATCATTCGTCCCTTCAACGCAAAAGTCGCCCCGCCGAAGTGCGGCAAAATGAATTTCAAATCGGGATACTCGGGGAAAATGTCGTAGATTATGCGGAGCACCGCCTTGGCCGAATCCAAGCCGCGGCCGAGCGTCCGATTGATGGTGCAGTCCGTTTCCATGCCGAAGGGTCTCAGATGCGGATGAAGGAATATCGGGATGCCGAGCGCATTGGCCTTCGCATAGATTGGAAACATAATCTCCCTGTTGCTGAGCGTGATCTCCGGCGAGAGCGATGTCAGCATTGTAATGGCCGGGAAACCCAGCGTCTTTACCTGATATTCGATCTCCTCCGTCGCCGCTTCCGGATCGTCCTGCGGAAAGCAACCCGCGATGAGAAAGCGTTTGGGATATTTCGCGACCGTCTCGGCAAAACCCTCGTTTATTTCGCGGCACAGTTCCTTGCCCATGAGATTGCCGAACTGCGACATCGAGAGCACGGCCATATCGATCCCGGCCTCGTCCATCGCTTGCAGGTGTTCCTCGATGAGGCAGAGACGCGGCACGAATACGAAATCGTTTCCTTTCAGAAACACGCGCATAGGTGGTTTGGACGGGTCATGAAACCGTTTAAATACCTTTTTCGGCATCGCGTGATGTTGTGCGTCTATGATCATGCCTTTCTCCTTTCTTGTTCTACTTCCGGCGGCAACTTTTCTTATGCGAACGGAAATATGAAGTTTGCCCAATAATACACGAAGAATGTAACGATGGGTATCGAAATCAAACTCATGATCACACCGACTTTCACAAACTCGGTGATGCGCAAACCTCCGTTTCCGTACACTATGGCCATCTGCGGCGCGGCTATCGGCAAGGCATATGACATCTGTGCGGCCATCGCGATTGCGAAAGCAAGCGCTGTGGGATTCATGCCGGCCGCCATCGCCACGGGCACGCTAACCGTTGTGACGATGCTGATGGCGGGCACATTCGAAATAAACTGTGTGATGACGGTCGCCAAGATCACGAAGCCCAGAATGATCGCTATGTGCGGCATATCGGCGAATACCTTG
>JAITLA010000139.1 GCA_031278145.1 Eubacteriales Family XIII. Incertae Sedis bacterium | reverse complement strand
GGCGTGAACGCGATAAGGTTTTCGCCCGTTTTGAAGCTGTGCTCGATGCCGTACTCCGGGATGACGAAGCGCTTGTTGCAGCCGTTGATGCTCCCCTGCGGCGCGTCGATTGTCCACTCGACGGGCATGCCGGCCCGCACGGTGATCACGGGATAGCTCCCCGGCCGCAGCGTGCTGCGCACGATCTGACGGCCATCCTCGATGGCGATCAAGGAGGCGTCCGCCGTCCCGTTCGCCCCCATGCCGGGCAGGAAGTCGAGCGACAGCCCGGACAGGTTGAAGCCCTGTGAAAACATCGACAGGCCGAGGACGACGACCAGCGAGGCGCCGATTGTCACGACCTTGCGCGTGAACCGCTTGCCGAGCAGGGAGCCCAGCGCGCCGAGCCCGAACATGAGGGGGACCGTTCCGAGGCAGAACGCGAGCATGGACAGCGCGCCGCGCAGGAGGCCGCCCGAGGACAGCGCGTAGAGCTGCATGGCCTGCAAGGGGCCGCAGGGCATGAGGCCGTTCAGGAGCCCGATGATCAGGGGGCTCCCGGAGTTTCCCTTCTTGGCGTCGATCCGCTCCGCGAGGCCGCGAGGCAGGCGCGGCGCAAAGCGGCGGAGCTGCGGAAGGATGCCGAGCATGTTGAGGCCCACGACGATCATGAACAGGCCCGCGATAAGCTGAACGGCGCCTCTGAACACGCCCGTGGGCGTGAGGACCGAGCCCAGCGCGCCGACCGCGCCGCCGACCGCCGTGTAGGCGATCACGCGGCCGAGGTTGTACAGGAAGCTCGGCCGCAGCGCCGCGAGCCGACCCTCGCCGGCGGCTTCGCCCGGCTGCGGTATGCAGCGCGAGAGGTTCAGGCCGCCGCACATGGCCACGCAATGCAGCGAGGTCAGGAGCCCGACGACGAACAAAAGGCCGTAGCCCATGCCGGCCTCGGCGGTCGGGAAGATGTTGAAGACCTCCGCCGGGCCATAGTGTCTTAGGAGCATGTACGCGGCGAGAAGGAGCAGCAAGACGCCGACGGCGCCTTCCTCGCGCGGCGAAGCGCCCGCGCCGTCGAGGACGCGGTAATCCATGCCCTCGATGATTGCCCTTATCTCCCGCATCGTGACGATGTCCGCGTCGTAGACGACGACGGCAATCCCGGCGCCGTAGCGCACGTCGGCGGACGCGATGCCGGCCGTGCTTCGCAGCTTCCGCTCGATCTTGCCTTGGCAGGCGGCGCAGCTCATGCCGCCGATACGCAGTTTCTTCGTTTTCAATCCCGATTCCATGGCGGCTGCGAGGCGCTCCTTTCTCCGATTTCTCTCAGTTTACCGGGTGATTGTGTGTGAATTGTGAGGCCGCGAAAATATTTCATTCACCTTGGCCCAAATACCGCTCCAGCTTATCAAGCACATCGCCGAAGTCAATCGGCTTGCCAATGTGGTCGTTCATGCCGGAGGCGATGCAGCGCTCGATATCCTCACGGAACACATTCGCCGTCATCGCGATGATGGGCACGCTTTGGGCCGCCGCGTTGTCGAGCGCGCGTATGCGCTTCGTGGCCTCGTAGCCGTCCATCTTCGGCATCTGCACATCCATGAATATCAGATCGTAGCGCTCCGGCGCGGCGCCGTAGATCCGCACGGCCTCCAAGCCGTTTTCCGCGTATTCTATCGCGATCCGCGTGGGCTCGAGCAGCGCCGTCAGAATCTCGCGGTTGATCTCCACGTCCTCCGCCACGAGCAGACGCACGCCCGAAAAATCGGCCACCTCGTGCAGGGCCTCCCGTTCATCCTCGTAAGGCTTCACCCCAAGGCACTCGTTTATGCAGTCGGTGATCGTCGATGGGAAGAGCGGCTTCGACATGAATTTGTCGATGCCGGCATCCTTTGCGTTGTGTTCGATTGCGCCCCACTCCGCCGCAGAGATCAGGATCACCGTGGACTGCTCGGCCTTCTTCTCCCGGATGCGGCGCGCGAGCTCCACGCCGTCCATGCCGGGCATGCGCCAATCCACGAAATATATGTCGTACAGGCCGTTTTTTTCTATGAAGGAGATGGCCTCGTCGCCGTCTTTCGCAACGTCGCATTGGATCCCCAGCCCGAGCGCCGTATCGAGGAAGAAATCCCGAATCTCTTCGGCGTCGTCCACGGCCAGCACGCGGATGTTCTTTCGGTTTACGTCGGGGCGGCGCGTGTCCCGCCGGTCCTGCGCCGGGGCGCGCGCGCATTTCACGGTGAAACCGAAGGTCGCCCCTTGGCCGAGCCGGGAGTCTATCCATATGCGGCCGCCCATGATCTCCACGATGCGCTTCGATATGGCGAGCCCCAGACCCGTGCCGCCGAATTTGCGCGACGTGCCGGCCTCCGCCTGCTGAAAGGATGCGAACAGGCGGCTCTGCTGCTCCGGGCTGATGCCGATGCCGGAATCCGTCACCTCGACGCGGATCGTGCACACCGCGTCTTCCTCGCTTTCGAGCGCCGCGCGGAGCTTGATTGTCCCGTGTTCCGGCGTGAATTTCACCGCGTTGCTCAAGAGATTCGTAATCACCTGCGCCAAGCGCTGATCGTCGCCGACGATCCACCGCGGTATGTTCCTGTCGATGTGCACCGTGAAGCTCTGCCGCTTCTCCTCAACGCGAAAGTTCACGACGTTTACGGCCTTTTGCAGCATCCGTTCGAAATCGAACGCCTCATAGGACATTTCCAGCTTGTTCGCCTCTATCTTCGACATATCCAGTATGTCGTTGATGACGCCGAGCAGGTGCGAGGACGCCGCCTCGATCTTTTCGAAGGCGTAGTCCTTGCGCTTGATATCGGAGGCCGCGTGGCCGATGGAGGTCATGCCTATGATGGCGTTCATCGGCGTGCGTATCTCGTGGGACATGTTTGAAAGAAAATCGGCCTTGGCTGCGGAGGCTTCCTCCGCGCGTTCGCGCGCGTCGTTGTATACCTTGTTTTGGAATTTGATGATGCATCCGATGGCCACGCTGGTCAGGATTATCGTGATCGCGTTGTCCGTGTACTGCGTAAGCGCCTCGGAGAATTTTGTGACGAGATCCGGACGGTAGTAGCTGCCGAATATGCAGGCGTTCACGATTGCGAGGTACAGCGCGATCATGATGACACAGTCCCTGCCCTCCAGCAGCAGAAAGATGATCATCGAACCCATCAGCATGTACATCATGATGCCGCTGCCCAGTCCGTTGGTCGCAAAGAAGATGAAGGGAAACATGATGTCGCACACGAGCACCAGCAGTATGAACGAGCCCGCGCGGTAGCGGCCGGTCTTGTTCGGCCAGAACACGAGGAAGAACAACAGCGCCCACGTGGCGGCCGAGGCCGTGCGTGAGAATATCGTCGATTCCTCCAGGAAGGTGACGACGGTGGCGAAGCCGCACAGCACGAGGCATATGCCCACGATGATGTTGTACAGCCGGGCGCGCAAGGGCAGCGCCTCCGAGAAAGCATACTTGACGACAAGGTCTTTGATTCTGCTGAAGATATACATCACCCCTTACGACGCGTCGCGGCAAAACCCTTTTGCCGGTCCCCGCGCGCGGACCGCACGAAAAGAGCGGCATGCAATCGAACGCGCATTCCAAGACAGGTATATTACAGATATATTTCGGTGGCACCATTAATCATATACCGATTTTTGCAAAAAATCAATTGTCACAAGAATGGTATGGATCAAAAATCGATCCTCGGCGTTACCGATCGAGGCGGCGGGTACGCCTCCGTAAGTTACTGTTCAAAGGTTCAATCGAAACTATTCAAACGCCGCGATATTTTCGCCGCGTGCCCGGAGCGCAAGCGAACGGGTATCAGGCCGGCAGGTTTCGGAATGGGCGAAAATTGCGTGGGGTTTGAATAGTAACGAGCCTGTGGGAGCCGTAAAAAGTTTTTAAAAAATTATATTGCAGTTCCCGATAAGGTCCTTTATAATAAATTAGGAAATGACCGC